>NZ_JAPMAL010000121.1:0-1055 GCF_026343935.1 Paraburkholderia sp. CNPSo 3076
ACGGCTCGAGCACAGCATTAAGCGTCGCATTAACGCCGGTCTCGCCAACTGCACGAGCCCTTCGCAAGCGTCACATTGTTGACTCGCCTCATCGCTGAGACGAAGGGCGCTGAACCGTAGTGATACCGGGTCTCTCACAAGCTTCCCCTCGATGAATCTAAAACGTGGACTCGCGACAACTGCACCACGCGGAAGTCTGCACCCTTTCGGGTTAGGGCAAATCTCGAACCCCTATGCGAGCTATTACCGCACGCCGTTCGCTTTTTCCGCGTTCTCATGCCCGCTCCCCCAACAGCTTGCCCTTACGGCGTACCTGCCACGATTTCAATAATCCGAAATCGTGGCGGAGGATCGGGTTTACCACGTTCCCGTTTCTGCCGACCCGAATGCCATCGGGCCTATCCGTTTAGCGCCCGTCTATTCCCCGGCAGCATTATGACGGCGTACCCCCAAGCACAAGAGGAGCAACCGGCTGCATACCTTTTGGTTTGGGCCCATTAGCCGCTTCGGCCCATCATCCGTTACGAGGTTTATCGACGATTCACATTCGTTGCGCATGCGGAAATTGCCTAGCCTCGACGCCGCATTACGGCTCGCAGCGTCACCACATATCGTCGCCGAGCGTGGTGTCTTTCGACGAGTACATTGTCCTTGGAGCTTCAGACCCGGCAGTTACCCGCCGCGCCTGTCCAAGTAGGCAACTGCTGGCCGTACAGCAGGTCACGGCAACACGGTATTTTGTGAAGCGTGACAAGACTAGAGAGCGTCAAGCAGCGTGGCCGGTCATCGACAACTATTTTGGCCGGTCAACGGGGTAGTTGTCGTCGGTTATCAGGTCATATTTGACGTTGCTCCTTCGTAGTTGTCGTTGCGTGATCGCATAGTTGACGCTCACCGCTACTGTGTAGCGTTGCCATCGTCAGGCAACTGGCCGCTAAACGGGTTGGCCGGGTTGTCGGCGTGTAATTGACGCCGCCGTGCGTTCTGTTTGTCGCCGGCCTTGCGGCGGCGGTAGCTTTGGACGTTGAGCTCGAAGATCGTCGAATGATGCACAA
>NZ_JAPMAL010000122.1:0-1011 GCF_026343935.1 Paraburkholderia sp. CNPSo 3076
CTCATGAAAATCTGCTTCTTCCACTTTCACTTTGGAACCCATGACACTCTTGGCCGCCTCTACTTCAATAGGTCGGCTACATAACTCTTCGATCCGTCTCTCGCTACGTATCTCAACTGGTGGTGCTGCTTTCAACTCGACTAAATTGTCCATCTGTTGAAGCTCTTTTTCCTTGTGAGCCACTAGTTGTTGCAAATGCTTTAGCTCTTTTTCACGTTCTTGTTTCTTAAACTCATGCACACTCTTATGCTGCAGCTCGCTCGGCTCGCCACGCTCAATGTCATAGCCACGTTTGTTCATGTAGTTATGAAAGTCATCCTGGATTCTACGAATCTTGGTCTTACCATGAAAGTACTCTTTCGCCGCCAAGCGTCGATCATCCGTGATAGGCACAAACCCCACGTGCATGTGTGGTGTCGCTTCATCGTTATGTACGACCGCATATAAAATGTTCTGCTGGCCATATTTGCCGGCAATATGATCCAGTGATGCTTCAAAATATTTACGCTGCTCGTCTGGCGACATCGCATGCATATACTCAGGACTGGCCGATACAAAGAACTCTGCCACCAGGACCGCATCATTCCGAATTTTTCGCTTCACACGGGTGGCCGTCATCTTCTTAATTTCTTCGTGGTACTTAATTTTGTCCTCATTCACGAAGTCATAGTTGAACATCGTTCTGGTTGAATCGATGTCTTTATTTTTACTGTTCTCGCCTTCACGTTGGTTGTGTTTCTGGATCCCCAATATTGCGTCTTTGTGGAACTTTTGCATGCGGATAATCCCATATTTGGCCATCCCTCAATCCCCCATTTCGACCACTGTACTTGGGTCTAGCATACCACAGCTTTAGATTTGGTGTAACGTACTACACCAATTTTTCATCTTCGATCAAATTGGGAGCGCGCTCTACGAGGTGGCGGTCGGCGTTCCTCCCTGTGTTTGGCTCCGCCAAAATGAAAAAAGACATCCTAAACGGATGCCCTTTTTCATAAAGACCGTGGACGC
>NZ_JAPMAL010000123.1:0-1008 GCF_026343935.1 Paraburkholderia sp. CNPSo 3076
TGAGGTGGCTTCGAGAATTCGGACAGTACGTTGAGTGGAAAAGCTGGGGCGTGAGTCGGCCATAATGGCCGGCAACAAGGAACCAGAAGATGACGAAACGAAACCGACGGACCCACTCGCCAGCGTTCAAGGCAAAGGTGGCCTTGGCAGCGCTCAAGGGGGACAAGACGCTGGCAGAGCTGGCCCAGCAGTTTGATGTCCATCCGAACCAGATTACGGACTGGAAGAAGCAACTGCAGGAGCGGGTTGCCGATGTGTTCGACACGGGCAACTCGGCGCCATCGGCACCGCCAGTCGACGTGAAGGTACTGCACGCGAAGATCGGGCAGTTGACGTTGGAGAACGATTTTTTAGAAAGCGCGCTCAGCAAGGCGGGACTGCTGGGCGTAAAGCGATGATCGATCGTGATCACGCCCTGCCGGTGACGCAGCAGGCGCGGCTGGTAGGCATCAGCCGGTCGAGCGCCTATTACCAATCACGTGGGGTCAGCGAAGCGGATCTGAAATTGATGCGCCGGATTGACGAGCTTCACCTCGAGCATCCATTTGCGGGGGCGCGAATGCTGGTACGGCTGCTGCGTCGCGAGGGCATCAAGGTCGGGCGCAGACACGTCAGCACTTTGATGAAGCGCATGGGCGTCGAAGCGTTGTATCGCAAGCCAAACACGAGCCGCAAGCATGCAGCCCACAGGATCTGGCCGTACCTGCTTCGCAACCGGAAAATCGACCGGGCCAATCAGGTTTGGGCGCTCGATACGAGCTATATCCCGATGGCGCGCGGCTTCGTATATCTGACGGCTGTCGTGGACTGGGCGAGCCGTCGGGTGCTGGCACACCGCGTGGCGATCACGCTGGAGAGCTGCCATGCTGTCGAGGCGCTGGAGGAAGCATTTGCGAAATACGGCCTGCCTGAGATCGTCAACACGGATCAAGGCAGCCAGTTCACCGCAACCGAATTCACCGACGCGGTGCTCAGCCGGAGCGTTCTTCTGTCCATGGATGGAAAGGG
>NZ_JAPMAL010000124.1:0-970 GCF_026343935.1 Paraburkholderia sp. CNPSo 3076
TGGGCGGCGACAATTAGCTTGGCCGGTCGTTGACGTTGGTTTTGGCCGGTGGTGAGGAGTCGGAGGCGGCGTAGCCGCCGGAGGCGACGAACCACCGGCGGCGCCGCGTCGGCGGGGAAATAGGATGGCTGATCGATTCTTAAAGAAGAAGCGGTCAGCACATGTCTGGAACCCGCATCACCGACCAACAGGTTCGCCTCTACATGAACAAGCGCAAACACCATCCGCAGGAAGTCGCGGCCGCCAAGGCAGGAATAAGCGTGCGCAGCGCACGCCGCATCGAGCGTGACGCGACGTTGCCATCCCAGAAGCCGCGGCGCTCCTGGCGTACGCGTCCCGATCCATTCGTCGATGTCTGGGACAGCGAGGTCGTGCCGTTACTACGCAACGCCCCTCATCTGATGGGCATCACGATCCTGCGCAAGCTGCAGGATGATCACCCGGGCTGCTATCCCGACAGCATGCGTCGCACGCTGGAACGACGCATTTCTCAATGGCGGGCGCTCGAAGGTCCCAGCCAGGAGATCTTCTTCCCCCAGGAGCATCAACCCGGCGTGCGCGGGTTGTCTGACTTCACCGATATGAGCAAGCTGTGCGTGACGATTGGCGGCGCGCCCTTCGAGCACCGGCTGTATCACTTCGTGCTGGCGTTCTCGCGCTGGGAGTACGCCTGCGTCGTTGAGGGTGGTGAGAGCTTCGAAGCCCTCGCCAACGGTTTGCAGAACGCTCTATGGCAGGCGGGAGGTTGCCCGCGCGAGCATCGCACCGACAGCCTGTCAGCCGCCTTCAAGAACCTGAGCGAGAAGGAGGACTTCACGACCCGTTACAAGGCGCTGCTCGATCACTACGAGATGCAGGGCACGCGTAACAATCGCGGTCTGGGCCACGAGTATGGTGCGGTAAAAAATATGTCACAGTGGTTCTCAACAACCCCCATCGTCTATCGCGTTGACGTTTCCATGACGACATA
>NZ_JAPMAL010000125.1:0-952 GCF_026343935.1 Paraburkholderia sp. CNPSo 3076
TGTGCTCGCGGATATAGCGCATCAGCTTGCGCTCCAGATCCTTTACCGTGGTGAAGATACCTCGCGCAATCACGTCGCGCTGGATGCGCGAGAACCAGTTCTCCACCTGATTTAGCCAGGAGGTATAGGTCGGCGTGTAATGCAACCGCACGTTTCGGTGTTGCCGCAGGAACTCTTGCACGCGCGGGGTCTTGTGGCTGCTGACGTTGTCGCAGATCACATGGATCTCTTGTTTGGGCTGCTGGCTGGCGATAACGTCGGTGAGGAAGGCCACGAACTGCTCGCTGGTATGGCGTGGCGCCGTTTTGCCGATGACTTCCCCGGTTGTCGTGTTGAGCGCAGCGAACAGGCTCAGCGTGCCGTTGCGCTTGTATTCGAAGCCGTGACTCTCGGCGCGCCCGGGCGACAGCGGCAGCATCCGGTCTTTACGATCCAGGGCCTGAATTGCCGTCTTCTCGTCGACGCAGAACACCACCGCGTGTGCGGGAGGGTTCAGATACAGACCGATCACGTCTGCCGCCTTGGTCTCGAAGTCAGGATCATTTGAGACCATGTGCGTATCGAGCCGATGGGGCCGCACGCCGTGCTTGCGCCAGATGCGCTGCACCGTCGAGGCGCCCACATCACCCAAAGCCGCAGCAAGCTTATAGCTGCTCCAATGCGTCGAGCCGTCCGCAGGCCGGTGCTTGAGCGTGAGATTCAAAACCCGCGCTTCCAGCTTTTCAGGCGGATGCACCGGGGCTCGTCCGGGATGGCGCGCGTACAGGCCTGCCAGCCGCTCGGCCAGAAACCGGCTCGACCAACGGCTAATGAAGCGGGAGTCACAGCGCAGCCGCTGCATGATCGCCTCACGTGTCTCTCCGTCGTCAAGCATCAGGATCAACCGGGCACGCCGCGTGTCTGCTGCGCGCACCGTTTGACTACGAGCCGCCGACAGCAATTGTTTGCGCTC
>NZ_JAPMAL010000127.1:0-870 GCF_026343935.1 Paraburkholderia sp. CNPSo 3076
GCAGCCAGAACCTGATGCACCGGCGGCGCCGATGCGGAGCCACGCGCCACAGCGATCACCGCTGCCCTCGCGCCTGGTGGCGCAGCTGCCCAACGGGGTGAGCCTTGAACTCGAGTGCACCGGGCAGGATTGCGCGCTGCTCAAGACGATGATTGACGCGTTGAGGGGGAGCTGATGTTCCGCTTCGACGACGACCTGAAAGTCTACCTGTACCGCGAGCCGATTGACTTCCGCGCCGGCATCAATACCCTTGCTGCCCTGGTCGCGGAGTCAATGCAGCTGGACCCGCTCGCCCGTGCCGTGTATGCGTTCCACAACCGCAAACGCGATCGCGTCAAGCTCCTGCTGTACGAGCGCACCGGTTTCTGGCTGATGTTGCGCCGGCTTGAAGAAGACCATTTCGTGTGGCCCAGGCGGCATCAGGAGGTGATCGAGCTGACAACGCAGCAGCTTCACTGGTTGCTCGACGGCATCGACATCGACGCGCTTCGCCGCCACCCGGTGCGTCGTTACCAGCACGCCAGCTAGCCCGCCCGGCAAGGCACGTCGCGCGTAAACAACGGCGGCTGCGACTTTTACAAATTGACGTAAACCTACGGCGCGCCGCGCTCCGCTATCCTGGAGCGCATGAATCCTCCTGATCTCAAGCACATACCCAAGGTCGTCAAGGGCTATATCCGCGATCTCGAAGAGCGCGCGACGCAGGATATTGCCCAGCGCGACGCACAGATCGAGGAGCTGAACCAGCGCATCGAGCAGCTCGAGGAACAGATCCGGCTGCTGCAGGCAGAGCGCTTCGCACCGCAGAGCGAGAAACGCAAGGATCGCGTGTTCGACGAGGCCGAGCAGATCGCCCAGACCGCCCCCTCC
>NZ_JAPMAL010000128.1:0-870 GCF_026343935.1 Paraburkholderia sp. CNPSo 3076
GGATACTACCCTGGCTGTATTGAAATTCTAACCCGCGGCCCTGATCGGGCCGGGAGACAGTGTCAGGTGGGCAGTTTGACTGGGGCGGTCGCCTCCTAAAATGTAACGGAGGCGCCCAAAGGTTCCCTCAGAATGGTTGGAAATCATTCGTAGAGTGTAAAGGCACAAGGGAGCTTGACTGCGAGACCTACAAGTCGAGCAGGGACGAAAGTCGGGCTTAGTGATCCGGTGGTTCCGCATGGAAGGGCCATCGCTCAACGGATAAAAGCTACCCCGGGGATAACAGGCTTATCTCCCCCAAGAGTCCACATCGACGGGGAGGTTTGGCACCTCGATGTCGGCTCATCGCATCCTGGGGCTGTAGTCGGTCCCAAGGGTTGGGCTGTTCGCCCATTAAAGCGGTACGCGAGCTGGGTTCAGAACGTCGTGAGACAGTTCGGTCCCTATCCGTCGTGGGCGTAGGAAATTTGAGAGGAGCTGTCCTTAGTACGAGAGGACCGGGATGGACACACCGCTGGTGTACCAGTTGTCTTGCCAAAGGCATCGCTGGGTAGCTATGTGTGGACGGGATAAGTGCTGAAAGCATCTAAGCATGAAGCCCCCCTCAAGATGAGATTTCCCATAGCGCAAGCTAGTAAGATCCCTGAAAGATGATCAGGTTGATAGGTCAGAGGTGGAAGCGTGGCGACATGTGTAGCTGACTGATACTAATCGATCGAGGACTTAACCAAACTTTTAAAGTGAAAGCTTTACTCAGCAAGCTGTTATCTAGTTTTGAGAGAGCAATCTCTTGTCTGGTGGCGATAGCGAAGAGGTCACACCCGTTCCCATACCGAACACGGAAGTTAAGCTCTTTAGCGCCAATGGTAG
>NZ_JAPMAL010000129.1:0-861 GCF_026343935.1 Paraburkholderia sp. CNPSo 3076
ATCATCGGTTCGGGCTGGCTGTTCGGCGCGTGGAAGGCGGCGAAAATTGCAGGTCCGGCGGCCGTTTGCGCCTGGATCATCGGCGCCGTGGTCATTCTGGCCATCGCGCTCACCTATGCCGAACTCGGTGCGATGTTCCCGGAGTCGGGCGGTATGGTCCGCTACGCCCGCTACTCGCACGGCGCACTGGTGGGCTTCATCAGCGCGTGGGCAAACTGGATCGCCATTGTCTCGGTGATCCCGATTGAAGCCGAGGCCTCGATCCAGTACATGAGCACCTGGCCCTATGCGTGGGCGCACGCGCTCTTCGTCGACGGGTCATTGACTCACTCAGGGCTCGGGCTCTCCGCGATTCTCGTGATCATCTACTTCATGCTCAACTATTGGGGCGTGAAGCTGTTCGCGCGTGCCAACAGCGCGATCACGATCTTCAAGTTCATCATCCCGGGTCTGACGATCATTGGCCTGATGGCTGGAAGCTTCCACCATGAGAATTTCGGCCAAACGACCACGTTCGCGCCGTATGGCTGGTCGGCGGTATTCACGGCGGTCGCCACGAGCGGCATCGTGTTCGCGTTCAACGGCTTCCAGAGCCCGATCAACCTCGCGGGTGAAGCGCGCAATCCGGCCAAGAGCGTGCCGTTTGCAGTGATCGGCTCCATTCTCTGCGCGCTCGTGATCTACGTGCTGCTGCAGATCGCCTATATCGGCGCGGTCAATCCGGCCGACGTCGCGAAGGGCTGGAACACGTTCAACTTCAAGTCGCCGTTCGCGGAACTCGCGATCGCGCTGAACCTGAACTGGCTTGCGATCCTGCTCTACGTCGATGCCTTCGTGAGCCCGAGCGGCACCGGTACGACC
>NZ_JAPMAL010000130.1:0-821 GCF_026343935.1 Paraburkholderia sp. CNPSo 3076
TGTGCATCATTCGACGATCTTCGAGCTCAACGTCCAAAGCTACCGCCGCCGCAAGGCCGGCGACAAACAGAACGCACGGCGGCGTCAATTACACGCCGACAACCCGGCCAACCCGTTTAGCGGCCAGTTGCCTGACGATGGCAACGCTACACAGTAGCGGTGAGCGTCAACTATGCGATCACGCAACGACAACTACGAAGGAGCAACGTCAAATATGACCTGATAACCGACGACAACTACCCCGTTGACCGGCCAAAATAGTTGTCGATGACCGGCCACGCTGCTTGACGCTCTCTACAGAGGCAATCAAGCTGCCGATTTTATCGCTGGCAGCGTGGCGAAGTATGCTTCATCCGGTGTCTGATCGGCCAGCCTAGAATGAGGCCGATTCTGGTTATACCAGTTCAGGTAGTTGCCGATTGAGCGGCGGGCGTGGCTGACCGAGTCGTAGGCCTTCAGATAGACCTCTTCGTATTTGACGCTGCGCCACACCCGTTCAACGAACACGTTGTCACGCCAGGCACCCTTTCCATCCATGGACAGAAGAACGCTCCGGCTGAGCACCGCGTCGGTGAATTCGGTTGCGGTGAACTGGCTGCCTTGATCCGTGTTGACGATCTCAGGCAGGCCGTATTTCGCAAATGCTTCCTCCAGCGCCTCGACAGCATGGCAGCTCTCCAGCGTGATCGCCACGCGGTGTGCCAGCACCCGACGGCTCGCCCAGTCCACGACAGCCGTCAGATATACGAAGCCGCGCGCCATCGGGATATAGCTCGTATCGAGCGCCCAAACCTGATTGGCCCGGTCGATTTTCCGGTTGC
>NZ_JAPMAL010000014.1:0-201076 GCF_026343935.1 Paraburkholderia sp. CNPSo 3076
ACTCGCCGCCAGGATTGCTCCCGCGCTGCCGTTCGACTTGCATGTGTAAGGCATGCCGCCAGCGTTCAATCTGAGCCAGGATCAAACTCTTCAGTTCAATACCTGTTACTGTTTTCGGTCTCTCTCGAGACCGGTCGCTCACTCAAAGCTGACAGGTTCTGAATAAATTCAAAAACCTGACTTACTTTAGTGTGAGACTCTTGATACTTTTGCTGCTCCCGATATCGCTCCGAAGAACCACATCAGGCCGCCACCGCATCAAGCGCCCACACTTATCGGCTGTAAATTTTTAAAGAGCAATTCGTCTTAATCGCTTCGTTTTCGTTCGCAGCGATCAGCGAAGGAGGCGAATTATGCGGGTCATTCCAGATATCGTCAAGCGACTTTCGAATATTTATTTTGGGGGCTGCTACGCCGATTTTCGGCAGCCAGCGGCACCCACGCGTAACAGGTCGCCCCTTCTGTCACCAAATCGGGTACGGCAGCTGCGTCCGACCCACAGCACAATCGAATTTGAGCGCAGTGATGTCGTTGCCGATCAAGCGCCGACAGTCTCGACGACGCCTTCGGGAAGGGGCTGGGGCAACCCGACACAAAACCCTTGTGCGTAGTCGATGCCAATGCCGCTGAGACGCCCGATGATCGCCTCGCTTTCCACAAACTCGGCGATGGTTGCCTTGCCCGCGGCGTGGGCCACCTGGTGAATGGACTGGACGATCGTGCGATCGAGGTCGCTGCTGGCAATCCCGCGCACAAAGCTGCCGTCGATCTTCAGATAGTCCACCGGCAGGCGCTTGAGGTAAGTGAACGAGGACATGCCGGAGCCGAAATCGTCGAGCGCGAATCGGCAGCCGAGCGCTCGCAGGCTCTCCATGAGGGCAATCGCTTTCGAGAGGTTGGTGATCACGGCCGTTTCCGTGATCTCGAAGCAGACGCTTTCGAAGCTGATTGCGCAGCGTTGCTGCTGCTGCACGATGTACGCGAGCAAGTCTTCGTCGCCGAGCGACGCGCCGGAGAGGTTGATCGACCAGACGTTTGCCGCAAGATGGCCCGCCGCGATGGCTTCGAAAGCACGGCCGATCACCCATCGGTCGACGAGCGGCATCAAGTTGAAGCGCTCGGCGGCGCCAATGAAGTACGCGGGAGGAATCACACCACCCGATTCGTCGACCATGCGCAGCAGCAACTCGACGTGCACTTCCTCGCCGGGACCGCCCTCCTTGAGCGACTTGATCTGTTGCGCGTAGAGGCAGAAACGGTCGTGCTCGAGCGCCGCCTTCACGCGGGCCACCCACTCCATCTGGGTATGCGTAGTCGACTGGAGCTGATCTTCGAGGCAGTACTGATGCACGCGGTTGCGGCCTTTTTCCTTGGCCATATAACAGGCGACGTCGGCCGCCTTCATGATGTCCCACGTCGAGATTTGCGTGGCGTCCACCTCCACCACGCCAATGCTCACACCAGTCGTCAGCAAACGCTGGTCCCATGGTAGCCGGATGACCGTCACGGCCTCCCGCAGATCCTCCGCGACCCGCATGGCGTCGCCGATGCAGCACTCCGGCAGCACGACGCCGAATTCGTCACCGCCCAGGCGTGCGAGGATATGGGCGGCGCGCAGTTGTTGTTTCAACGCAGTGCCCACGCTGCGGATCAATTCGTCGCCGGCAGCGTGGCCGCACGTATCGTTGACGACCTTGAACTGATCGAGGTCGAGGAACATCACCGCATGCGGGCGTGTCCCGGCCTTCTCGAGCAAGCCCGATAGCCGGCGCTCGAATTCGCGGCGGTTCAGCAAACCCGTCAGATGATCGTGCGTAGCCTGATATTCGAGTTCGGCGGCATGCTTGCGCTCCGTGCTCGCGTCTCGAAGCACCATCACCGTGCCCAGCATTTCCTCTTCGTCGTCGCGGATCGTCGCCACAGAACAGGCCACGGGCAGGAGCGTGCCATCCGGGCGCGTCACCGAGAGTCTGCGCTGCGCGTCGTCGTCGGCCGCTGCTGCACGGTTGTGCAGACATTGCGCGGTGACGATATTGCCAGAGCGCTCGTCGTAGAGATCACACACGTCGAACAACGGCTTCTGGCAAATATCGCGCGAGGGACGCCCGAGCATGCGCTCGGCGGCGGCGTTGCAATAGGTCACGCTCGCCTGGTTGTCCATGCGGATCACGCCGTCGTCGATCGAAGCGAGCGTGGCCTCGGTGAGGCTCTTTTCCTTCGCGGCGGCCGCTTCTGCCCGCTTCAGCCCGGAGATATCGAAGAGGCAACCGACGATGCGCGTGGCCCGGCCGCTTTCATCGCGTATGGCCTTGCCGCGTCCCCGGCACCACAGGTATCGACCATCGGCCATTCGCAGCCGGTACTCGACGTCGTAGAGGCTGTCATGCTTCAGATGGTTGATGATGGTCTCGCGCAAACGGAGCAGATCCGCAGGATGCACGAGCGCGTTGAAAGCGCGGGTGTCCATGGGGAGGTCGCCGTCGCCATAGCCGAGTTGCTGGTACAGATAGCGGGAATAGTAGGCACGGTCGCTGACCAGGTCCCAGTCCCATAGTCCGGCATTGATGCCCTCGAATCCGAGGCTGAGGCGCTCCTCGCTCAAGCGCAAACGGGCGCCAAGGCGCCGGGAGAGGCGCAGCAGCAATAGCATGCCGGTGCAAGCGAGCACCGCGACGGGCCACGCTATGACAGCACGGGAGTACTGGGCGAGCACGGCCGCCGCTACGGCACTCACCCACACAGGGACGAGCGCCACAATGAGTCGACCGCGGCGGTTGCCTTCGGTAATCCAGTTCACAGCGCGTGTGATCAGTCTCATGGCTGATTTAGTATTCTTCTTGGTTCAGCTTCCATGCGTAGCGTGCGCGCGGCACTACGAGACAGCGTCACAGTAAAGCGTGACGGCGTGTATCTGGAAAACGCGCAAACGGAGGAAGGCCCACGGACGGGTGGGTAAGTCTACCCGCGTTCCCTATTCTGAATGAATGGGGATTACCCGCGGAAGTTATTTATGTTTGCGGGAATACGCATTCGCGTTCTTGCGCGCGCGAATGATAGAAACGAAAAGCATTGCATATTCGATATTCAACCGGCTCGCAAACGTTCGCGAGCCGGCCGTTTTCGAGAATAGAAAACAGAGGCCGCAACGCAGCCTCCTTACGCCCTCCTGCTTACCGGCTCTGCAGGCGGATATCGCGCGACGAGGCGCCCACATACACCGCGCTGCCAGACACGTAGGCCCAATCGTTATGCGACGTGTCCCAAACGCTCTGCGCACGTTCGGTGATCGTCACGCGCACCGGTTGCGACTGCCCCGGCTTCAGGAACACCTTCTGGAACCCAACCAGACGACGCGGCGGCTCGCCGGCATAGCTCACACCAAGATACACCTGTGCCGTTTCCGCACCGGCTACGCGGCCATCGTTGCGCACCGTAAACGACGCCGTGAGCGTATGTCCCGGGCCTTGCTTCACCGTCAGTCCCGAATAGCTGAAGTGCGTATACGAAAGGCCATAGCCGAACTCGTAAAGCGGCGTGATGTTGTTCGCGTCATACCAGCGATAGCCCATGTCCAGCTTTTCGGAGTACACGGGATCGGTCGCGAAGGCGCCGTTCGTCCCCCACGTAGGCGTGTCCTGATCGTGTACCGGGAACGTGACAGGCAGCTTGCCCGAAGGGTTCACCTGACCGAACAGCACGTTCGCGATCGCCTTGCCGCCACCTTCGCCCGGGTACCATGCCTCGACGATTGCCGAGACCTGGTCCTTCCAGGGCATCAGTACCGGATTGCCGCTCTCGATGATCACGATCGTGCGCGGGTTGGCCTTCGCAACGGCTTCGACCAGTTGATCCTGATTCGAGGGGTTCGCGAGGCTCAGGCTTTGCAGATCGCCGAAGTCCTCACCCGCTGGCTGCGCCACGACAACGATCGCGACATCGGACTGGCTGGCGAGCGTCGCGGCCTGGGTGATCTCCTGCTGCGTATAGGCGCGGAACGGCTGCGTCTGGTCGGTGTTGCCCGCGAAGCTCACCTGCGCCGAAGGCGCGAGCTGCTGGATCGCCTGGGTGATAGGCGTATTGAGCTTGAGCCACGGGTTGGTCCACCAGCCGCAGCCTGTGGACGAAGAGAACGTGAGCCCGCCGCAGCCCGAGAAGTTGCCCGTGACCGGATCGCGCGTATTGCCCGAGCCGCCGCCAGTCAGCACGGCCGTATCGGCGTGAGCGCCGATTACCGCGATCTTGTGCAGGCTCGGCGCCGAAAGCGGCAACTGGCTGTTGTCGTTCTTCAGGAGAACGATGGATTGTTCTTCTGCGGCCTGCGTGAACGCGTTGTACTTCGCGAAGTCGATCGTGGCACCGCCCTGCGCCGGATGGTCCAGCACGCCCGTGCTGATCATCACATAGAGCTTGCGCCGCACCATGTCGTCCAGGCGGTCCTGCGAGACGGCCTTCGAGGCGATCGCCTGTTTGACCAGATCGGGCGTGAGATAGACCGTCGGGCCCACGTCCTCTTCCTCGTCGAGACCCGCGTTGATCGCCGGGGCCGTGCTATGCGTCGCGCCCCAGTCCGACTGCACCTGGCCCTGGAAGCCCCAGTCCTTCTTCAGCACGTCGGTCAGCACATGCGTGTTCTCGCACGCGTAGGTGCCGTTCAGGCGGTTGTAGCTGCACATCACGCTGCCTGGCCGCGCTTCCTTCGCCGCGATTTCGAACGGCAGCAGATAGAGTTCGCGCAGCGTGCGTTCGTCGATCTGGCTGTTGCCGCCCTGGCGGCCCGTTTCCTGTTCGTTGCCGACGTAGTGCTTGATCGTGGCGATCACCTGCTGGCTTTGCGTACCGATGGTGCGCGCCGCCAGCATTTCGCCCGCCAGCACGGGGTCTTCGCCGAGGTACTCGAAGAGACGCCCGCCGCGCGGTTCGCGCGCGAGGTTCGTGCCGCCGCCGAGACCCATGCCGAATCCTTGCTCGCGCAACTGGTCGGCTATGCGCGCGCCGAAGTCGCGCGCGAGGTACGGGTCCCAGCTTGCCGCGAGCGCGATCGTCGCCGGAAAGGTCGTGCTCTTCTGGCTCGTGCTGCCTGAGCCCGTTGCGGAATCAACCATATTCAGGTCGGGAATGCCCAGACGCGGCACGCCCTGAATATAGCCCGCGCCGCCGCCCGGCACGGCGCTCATCTGGTATTCGGAATGGATGAACTGGAGCTTCTCGTCCTGCGTCATACGCTTGAGCAGCAGGTCGGCACGAACGTGCGCGCCGAGGTTCTGGGGGACGGCCATCAACGGCATCGGCAACGGATAAGGTACGTCGTTGCTGCTTTCGCCGGCATGGGCGGTAGCGGCCATCGCAACCAGCACGGCGGCGGTGGGCCAACGGGTGATCCTCATATGTCTCTCCGAGAGTTCGAGTACGTTATGGAGTACTGATCAGACCCGGTAAGCAGGGTCTGGCAGAGCGGCCGGCCGCGTCAGGCGCCGGCAAACTTCCTGCGGGGGAAACCGGTTGAGCCGCGATGCGCAAACGTTTGCTTTTGTACGTCCGCGTGGACCTCGCCGGTTGATGTAGCAAAACTCCAAATAATCATATAAAAACTATTGAGTAGCCTTACGAGCTTTTATCTCGGTGTTTTCCCGGCTGGCGGTAGCTGACACGCATGAAAGGCGTGAAATAGACAGGAACTCGTAAGCTATGAGTAATGCGATTGTTGCGAACGCAACGGAAATTCAGAATTCGATGTGATTTGCATGACGCTCGCGAAGGCGGAGCGGCGCCCCGTGAACGCAGCGCGCAGAGCGCGTCGCGGGCCGAAAGAAGCTAATCTGTTACGAGGCCTGCAGAACCGGCGGCGCTCGCGCCTGCGTGCGCGAAATCGACATCACTGTAAGGAGTGGCCACGATGGAAAGGCAACGCAAGGTTCCCCGAATCGCTTCGACCCTGCTCGCTGCAACGTGCGCATTCGCTCTGGCAAGCAGCGCACTCGCGCAAACGGGCATGCCACAAACGGAGCAGCAAGGTGACGTCTCGTTCGTGTCCGGCGGGGTCGGCCGCGACGAGTCCACGGCGCTGCGGCATGCGCGCAGCCAGTGGCCGCTCTCGCTGCTGTTTACCGGTCCCGGTTCGAGCTATGTTGCGGACGTGCAGGTACAGATAACGAACGCAGGCGGCACGTCCGTGCTCGACACGCGTTCGCACGGTCCGTACATGCTCGTGCGGCTGCCCACCGGACGCTATACGATCACCGCCACCTATAACGAGGTAACGAGGACGCAGCGCGTGAACGTCGCCGGCAACGGCAGCGCGCGTGCGACGTTCTCGTTTCCGGGCAAGCACTGAGCACGAGTCGCGTCTCCAGCCTGTCGAGATGGCTCACCAGGGAACGACTCTCCCGAGGTAGTCGAGGTAATGCAGTCCGGTGCGGCCTTCGTACGCTTCGATCGTGCTGACCAGGTTGGGGATGCTCTCCTCGATGCCCAGGCGCGCTTGCGGGCCACCCATGTCCGTGCGTACCCATCCCGGCGCCATGAGCAACAAGGTTTTCGCCTCGTCTTGATGGCGCGCCGCATAGCTGCGCATGAACATGTTCAGCGCGGCCTTGCTGCCGCGGTAGACCTCATGGTTGCCATTCGTGTTGTTGGTCACGCTGCCTTGCCCGGACGACATGACGCCTATCGTCCCGGCCGGCTGCACGAGGTCCTGAAATGCCTCGACGACGCGCATCGGACTCAACGCGTTCGTCACCATCACGCGAACGAACTCATCGGTTGAAACATCTGCAATCGTTTCACGATGGTCATTCGTGACGCCGGCGTTCACGAAGAGCATGTCCACCCGGCGATCCTGAAGGCGATCGTGGAGTGCCGCGACCTGCTCCGGCACCGTAATATCGACCGTGTCGACTTCGAGCGCACCTTGCGAGGCCTGCGCCGCCTGCGCAAGCCGACCCATCGAACCCGCCCTGCCGGTGGCCATCACCCGCCAGCCGCGCTTGAGATATTCCTCGACCATGGCAAAGCCAAGTCCGCGCGATGCGCCGATGAGAAGAACCGTCTTTGAGTGCGGTGATTCCTGCATGGCTATTTCCCTGTATTCAGTGGAGATGGGAAATATAGTGGCGCCTCAGACATGGCGGAAGACGCATGCCTTGCAGCTATAAGTTGCACGGAACGCCATGCCAAAAAAACCCGTGCTAGCATCGGGCATGTCTGAACCCGACCTGAATCTTCTCATCGCGCTCGACGCATTGCTCGACGACGGCAGCGTGGTCGGCGCGGCGCGTCGACTGGGGTTGAGCGCCTCGGCAACGAGCCGGACCTTGACCCGCCTTCGCGAGGCGACCGGCGACCCGCTCCTCGTTCGCGCCGGCCGCGGCATGGTGCTCACCCCGCATGCGCAGGCGCTGCGCGAGCGCACGCGAAACGCGGTTCACGAAGCACGCGCCGTCCTTGTGCCGTCGGCCGCCGAGCCCGATCTCGCCACCTTGCAGCGGACCTTCACGATTCGCGCCAACGATGGTTTCGTGGAAGCCTTCGGCGCGGCGCTCATCGCCGCGGCCACCGCGGTCGCGCCATTCGTGCGCTTGCGCTTCGCGCCCAAGGCGGAGAAGACGTCGACACATTTGCGCGAGGGTTCGGCCGACCTCGAAATCGGCGTGCTGGGCGAGATGGGTCCGGAAATTCGCGTGCAGGCGCTCTTCAGGGACCGCTTCGTAGGCGTCGTCAGAACGGGCCATCCGCTAGCGCTGGAGCGCGGGCCAAGCGCCGAACGGTATGTCGCTTTCGGGCACGTTGTTGCGTCGCGAAGCGGCCGCGGCAGCGGACCGGTCGATGTTGCATTGGCCGCGCTGGGACTGGAAAGAACGATCGTCGCCGTGGTGCCCAGCTTCCCTGCCGCGCTAGCCGTGGCGCGCGCTTCCGATCTGATTGCGCTCGTGCCCGGATCGTTTCTGTGCAATCACCGTGAGCAACCGCAGGGACATCATGACGAGTTGCGCGAATCGCCACCGTCCGCTGGAATCCACGTTTTCGAGTTGCCGGTCACGACCGAAAAGATCACGGTGTCGCAGATGTGGCATCCGCGCATCGAGGCCGATCCCGTCCATCGCTGGCTGCGGCACCTCGTGCTCACGGTATGCCGGCAACGCGTACCGCTGTGATGTCGCCGCAATCAATGCGCCGCGGCCCAGGCGACGATGAAATCGATGAATGCGCGCGTCTTCGCGGGCGTGTAGTGCCGCGACGGATAGTAGACGTATAGCGGGAAGCGTTCGTCGGGCCAATCGGGGAACAGATTCACCAGCCTGCCATCGCCAATCAGAGGCTCGGCGCCGAGAAGCAGCATTTGCGCAATGCCGGAACCGGCCAGGCACGCATTGAGCAAGGCGCCCGGATCGTTCACTGTGAGCCGCCCATGCGTCGCCACCACTGCATGCTTGCGCTTGCGATGAAACTCCCAGGGATAGGGCTTGCCTGTCTCGGGGTCGCGGAATTCGAGGCACCGGTGAGCGGGGCCTTCGAGATCCTCGGGGCGCAGCGGCCTTCCCCAGCGCGAGAGATAGCCTGGCGCCGCGACCGTCACGACGGCAGTATCGAGCAGCTTGCGGGCAACCAGCGTGGAGGATCGCGGCTTGCCGAATCGCATCGCGACATCGAATCCCTCCGCCACCAGGTCGCCAAGACTATCTCTCGCGATCAGTTCGATCTCGAGTTCGGGATGGGCGTCCATGAAGCGGTCGAGATCCGTGCCGAGAACTGCCCGATAGCACACCGGGTCCAGATTCACCCGCAGCCTGCCGCGCACCGCTGACGCATTGCCCGATGCCGCGATGGCCGCTTCCTCGAGCCCCGCGAGATGCGGGACGACCTGCTCGTAGAAACGGCGCCCGCCTTCGGTGAGCGAAATCGAGCGCGTCGTGCGATTGAAGAGCCGGATATCGAGCCGCTTCTCCAGCCTCGCAATCGCGCGGCTCACGCCTGGCGGCGACATGCCGAGCACGTCTGCCGCGGCGGCAAACGTCCCCGCGTCGACGACGGCGGCAAACACGCTAATCGCGCCGGAAATGTTCTCGAGTGTCGTTGTTCTCAATGTCGTCGTTCCAATGGCAGCCGGCACGGCGGCCCTAAAGCAGCCTTTGGCGATGATGGATCGGCCATCCGATTCGTGCGCGCGAGTCACTGATCTAGTGCCCTTCGCGGCATTTAGCTTCAGCCGCCCTGCGTCCAGAATGCGTCTCACCGAAACGGAACCAGGCAGCACCTTGCTGCCATCGTGTTCGGCTTTTTCGACAATCTCGTCGTCGCATGCGGAGGGTTTCAAGTGTACGCAATTACAGGCATTACCGGAAAAGTGGGCGGCGCACTCGCCCGTGCGCTGCTTGCCTTGGGGCAACCGGTGCGGGCAGTCGTGCGCGACGCTGCACGCGCCGCGTCGTGGCAAGCACAAGGATGCGAGCTGGCGACGGCAAGCATGGAAGACGCCGCAGCGCTTACCGCTGCATTCAGCGGCGCGCAGGGCGTGTTCATCCTGCTGCCTCCGCAGTTCGATCCCTCGCCGGGCTTTCCGGAATCACGCGCGGTCATCGATGCCGTTTGCACCGCGATCCACAACGCACGGCCCGCGAAAGTCGTTTGTCTCTCGACCATCGGTGCGCAGGCGCAAGAGAGCAATCTGCTCACGCAACTCTCGCTGATGGAGCAGGCGCTAGCCGCGCTGCCTGTGCCGGTGACTTTCCTGCGGCCTGGCTGGTTCATGGAGAACGCTGCGTGGGATGTCGCGTGCGCGCGCGACAACGGCGTGATCGAGAGCTACCTGCAACCGCTCGACCACGCCGTCCCGATGGTCGCGACCGCGGACGTCGGCCGTCTCGCCGCCGACTTGCTCCAGCAGACAAGGAGCGGCACACGCGTGGTCGAGCTGGAGGGCCCGCGCCGCGTGAGCGCCAACGACATTGCTTCCGCGTTCGCCCGCGTGCTTGGCAGGCCTGTGCGCGCGGTGGCGGTGAACCGGCAGGAATGGGAGTCGCGCTTTCTGGCACAAGGCATGAAGCACCCCTTGCCGCGTATGCGCATGCTGGACGGATTCAACGAGGGCTGGATCTGTTTCTCCAAGCCCGCCGATGAAATCCTTCGCGGGCGCGTCGAACTGGACACCGTGCTCAAAGCGCTCGCAAGCGGTGCGTGACGAAAGGCATTGGCGGGAATAACGCCAAAGATGACGCGTTCGGCCGTGGTCCGCCGAACGCGCCTCGTCTAGACTATCGTCACAAACCGTCCCCATCCCTTACCGGAGCGCGAATCATGTTCGATGTGCTGGCAACGAAACCTGCGGGCAGCACAACCGCGCTGGACAACGTGCCAGGGCACGCGCTGACCGGCCGCCAGCGCCATCTTGCCGTTGGGAACGATCGCGCGGTGCGGTATGTGCCCGCCGTCGCCCCCTTTGCGGCGATGACGGACACCACGCCTGAATCGTTCGACGCCTTGCGAGGACTGATCGAAGAGCACGCACCCGTTGCCCTGACCACGCTGGATGCCGTGGAGCCACCCGCCGGCTTCGCGCTGATCCGGCACGCCACGCTGCTGCAAATGGTCTGGCAAGGCGAAGCGCCTGCGCCCACCGCGCTGGAGCACGTGCGGCTAACGGAGCATGACGTGCCGGAGATGCTCGCGCTGGCCGCGGCAACACAGCCCGGTCCGTTTGGCCCGCGCACCATCGAATTCGGCGGCTACCTTGGCGTGCGCAGAGAGGGCAAACTCGTCGCCATGGCCGGCGAGCGCATGAAGATCGAAGGGCATACCGAAATCAGCGCCGTATGCGTGGACCCGGCCTTCAGGGGGCAAGGGCTCGCGGCGGGCCTCATGCAACTGCTGATGGCGGCAATCAGCGCGCGCGGCGAGACACCGTTCCTGCACGTGCTGACGTCGAATCACGGCGCCATTTCCATCTATCGCACCCTGGGCTTTGTCGAGCGCCGCGAGATGCATCTCACGGTGCTTGGCGTCGCGCCATAGAAAAGCCGCCCGTTCACAACAAGTCGGCACGCAGTTCCCGCACCCCTCTTCCCAACCGCTGCCGCAACAGGCTGCGCAGCGTCGCGCCGTCGCCGTAACCGACTTCGGCGGCGATCCTTTCCAGGTCGAGCTTGCCGCTGCGCAGCAGCGACTGCGCGTGCTCGACCCGCAAATCCTGAAAGTACGCCAGCGGCGACTTGCCGAGCACCTCCTGGCAGCGGCGCTGCAATGAGCGCGAGCTCGTTGCCAGCGCCTTCGCGGCGTCCTGCAGCGAGAATCCCGACTTGAGATTTTTTCTCGCCCATTGTTCGAAGCGCTGAATGAGCGGATCGGCCTGCGCCAGATGATTCGGGATGATGTACGGCGCCTGCGAAGAGCGGATGTCGGCCAGCAGATAGCGCGATACGAGCGATGCCAGTTCGGGGCTCGCCGAGCGGATCAGCCAGAGCGCGAGATCGAGATGCCCCATGGCCGCGCCGGCCGTCACGCCAATATCCGAAGGCACGAGCATGCGCGATTCGTTCAACTGAACATGCGGATAGCGTTGCCGGAAGAACGGCGCGAGCGACCAGTTGGTCGTGGCTTCGCGATGATCGAGCAGCCCCGCCTCCGCGAGGATGAACGTCCCCACGCACGAAGCACCGACTCGCGCGCCCCCCGCTTGCCATTCGAGCAAACGCGCCATGCCCTCTCCGACGTCCCGGCGCTCGAACGACTGCATCAGCTCCTGCGCAGATAACGTCACCAACGCCGGCACGATCACCCAATCGGGCTTCGAGTCCGGCGCGACCGGCTGCACCGGCACCGCGAGGCCGTGAGCCGAGCGCACCCGCTTTCTCACCCCCACGAGCGTGACGTCGAAACGCGGAACGCCACCCATGGTCGCGGCCGAAAGCTTGTTTGCGGCAGAGAACGCGTCGAGCGTAACGGAGAGCCCGGTATCGAAGACGCCGTCGAGAGCCAGGACAGCAATGCGCATGGCGTAAATGCCTCTAAAGTTGTCGTTTGTGACAGTACAGCCGACGAGACCCCAACGATACACTCAATCGTGTTGCAAGTCGCAACAAACATAGATCAAGGAGGTTGTCATGAAGGTTCTCGCCATTGGATCGATCGTCAAGGAACTCACGCCCGCGCAGCGCGACGAGATCATGCCGCACGAAGTGCCGGCCACGCTCAAGCTCTACCTGGACGACAAAATTGAGCAGTACTGGTTTCGCCAGGACAAACCGGGCGTGGTGTTTCTCATGAGCTCGGGCTCGGTCGACGATGTGAAGGCTACGCTGGATACGCTACCGCTCGCCCAGGCCGGCATCCTCGCGTTCGATCTGCTGCCG
This sequence comes from Paraburkholderia sp. CNPSo 3076, assembly GCF_026343935.1. Classification (NCBI taxonomy): domain Bacteria; kingdom Pseudomonadati; phylum Pseudomonadota; class Betaproteobacteria; order Burkholderiales; family Burkholderiaceae; genus Paraburkholderia; species Paraburkholderia sp. CNPSo 3076. The sequence goes on from NZ_JAPMAL010000014.1 coordinate 12,342, forward strand.
GTGGGCCCGCTCGCGCCGCTCGGGCTGCTTCTTCAAGGAAAGTAGGCGCTACGCAGGAGGCGCCGTCCACGCATGCACCATGGGTTGTCGGCGACCTCCTGGCAGCCTTCTTCTCCTCGCCAGAGATTTCACCTACAACGTACTGATCCGCCGCTTGGTTTCGATGCTGCCTGGCGGCGGGCGCGGAACCTTGGGGAACCTGCAGAACCTGGCAAAGGGAAGAAGGATGAAAACTAACGGTAAAAGCCAAATCGCCCGCGCGCTGGTGCTCGTGGCCATCGCGAGTTGCGCGGGCTATGCGCACGCACAAACGGCCGCGAGCGCGCCCGGCGACGCCTCCGCTCAAGAAGGCGCGCCCGCGCAGTCGGGCCGATCGGACAGTGCGTTGGTGCGTGACGTCCGCCGGGCCTTCACGCGCACAACAGGGCTGAATTTCGCCAACATTCACGTCACGGCGCGTGACGGCGTTGTCTCGTTGACGGGGTCGGTACCGCACAAATCGCAGATAGCGCGGGCCGGCGACGCGGCCGGGTCGGTGAACGGCGTCACGTCGGTGTCGAACCACTTGACCGTGCGTACGGCCCGCGGCAGCGGGCCTTGATCCGCGCCAGGCTCAGAAGCAAGCTCAGAAGCGGATTCGATCGGCCGCACAGCAGGATCGTCCTATTCCTGGCGCGCGCGCCCTGTCAAAGTGAGCCATCGACCTTCGATCAAGGAGCCCGCCGTGTCCGGCCAGCCTGCGTCCTCGAGCCTCGTCTGCGAGACTTTCACCGAATCCGACATCGAGGGCGCCCACGCGCTTTCCCTGCAATTCCGTTGGCCGCATCGTAGCGACGACTGGCGTTTCGCCGCCGCGGCCGGGCAAGGCTTCGTGGTTCGCGAAGGCACCGCCGTGGTGGGCACCGCACTATGCTGGCCGTGGGGCAAACATGGCGCGACGCTCGGGCTCGTGATCGTCTCGGCCGACCAGCAAGGCCGCGGCATCGGCCGGTTGCTGATGGAGCGCCTGCTCGAAGTGCTCGGAGCGCGCATGACCGTGCTGCATGCCACCGAGGCAGGCCAGCCGCTCTACGAAAAGCTCGGCTTCAGGAAGATTGGCCTGCTGCATCAGCACCAGGGCGACCGCTTTGCGGCGCCCATGGTCGAGCCGCCGCCGGGCGAGCGTTTGCGGCCCCTCGAACCGGGCGATACGCCGCGCCTCATCGAACTCGCTTCGCGCGCGAGCGGGCTCGACCGCAGCGCACTCGTGCCGCCGCTGCTCGATGTGTCCCAGGGCGTCGCGCTGGTGCGCGGCGACACGGTGCTCGGCTTCGCGCTGTTGCGCCCGTTCGGCCGCGGCCATGCGATCGGTCCAGTGGCCGTCGCCGCGGACGATGGATTGCACATGCAGCGCGCCAAAGCGCTGATCGCCAACCGCCTGGCCGCCAACGCGGGCGCCTTCACGCGCCTCGATACCCCCGACGAGCAGGGCCTCGGCCCATGGCTCGAATCGCTCGGCCTTGCGCGCGTCGACACGGTCGTGAAGATGGCGCGCAACGGCGCGCCCGCGCCCGATCCGGGCGTGCTGCAATTCGCCATCGTCAATCAGGCGCTAGGCTGAGCGCGGGAATCGGCTTCATGACGCTCCTCTACAAGGCCGACCCCGAGCGCGGCAAGCAATGGGCGCAGCTTTTCGCGCACAAGGCTCCCGAGATCCCGTTCCGCCTCTGGCCCGATACCGGCGACCCCGCCGCCGTGCGTTATCTCGCGGCGTGGCAGCCGCCCGAGGACCCCGCGCGCACGCTGCCCAATCTCGAAGTGATCTTCTCCGTGGGCGCGGGCATCGACCAGTTCGATCTTTCCGGCGTGCCGGAGCATGTCGCCGTGGTGCGCATGATCGAGCCGGGCATCGTCGAGGGGATGGTCGAGTACGTGATGCAGTCGGTCCTGACCATCCATCGCGATCTGTTCGACTACGCCCTGCAACAGCAGCAGCGCGTGTGGCGCGCCCTGCCCGTGCGCGCCGCCGCGTCGCGCCGCGTTGGCGTGCTGGGGCTCGGCATGCTGGGCAGCGCGGTGCTCGAACGCCTGGGCCTTTTCGGCTTTGCATGCGCGGGCTGGAGTCGCTCGCCGCGCGCCTTGCCCGGCGTGGAATGCTACGCGGGTGCCGAGGCGCTCGACGCCTTCCTCGCGCGCACCGATATCCTCATCTGTCTGCTGCCGCTCACCGAAGCCACGCGCGGCCTGCTCGACGCCACGCTCTTCGCGAAGCTGCCGCAGGGCGCGTCGTTCATCAACGTCGGACGCGGGCCGCAACTGGACCAGCGAGCGCTGCTCGACGCGCTCGACAGTGCTCACCTGCGCAATGCGATTCTCGACGTCGCGGACCCCGAGCCACTGCCGCCGGAGCATCCGTTCTGGACGCATCCGCGTGTGCGCCTCACGCCGCACATTGCCAGCGCCACGCGGCCCGAAACGGCCGTCGATGTCGTGCTCGAGAATATCCGCCGCCACCGCGACGGCGTGCGGATGCTCGGCCTCATCGACCGGACGCGCGGCTATTGAGGCTCGTGGCCGTGCCGAGGGCGCAGCACAATATGCTGCGCCCCGCGATCAAAACGCCACAAACACGCTATTTCGCGAATGATTTGGCGAAACGCGCACCGGTATCGGCCCGGTAGCATGGAACGGTGAATCAACGGCCAGCCAACGCCCAATCAACGGCCAGGCGCCGCACTCCTCTGACTCATCCGCCGGGAACCGAACCATGCCGAATCGCTCGCTCATTGAAGCCGACCGCAAACATCTGATCCATCCCGTCGTGAACTACCGCGCGCACGAAGCGCGCGGCGTGACCGTGCTCGAATCCGCCCAGGGCGTGTTCCTGCGCGACGCCGCCGGCCACGAACTGCTCGACGCGTTCTCCGGCCTCTGGTGCGTCAACACGGGCTACGGCCATCAAAGCATCGTCGAAGCCGCCGCGCGTCAGATGGCGCGCCTGCCCTACGCCACGGGCTATTTCCACTTCGGCTCGGAGCCCGCCATCGAACTGGCCGCGCTGCTCGTGGAGCGCGCGCCCGCTTCGCTGCAGCACGTGTACTTCACGCTGGGCGGCTCGGATGCAGTCGATTCCGCGCTGCGCTTCATCACGCACTACTACAACGCCACGGACCGCCCAGCGAAGAAGCACATCGTCGCGCAGGAGCGCGGCTATCACGGCTCGTCGGCAGTCGGCGCGGGGCTGACTGCGTTGCCCGCGTTCCATCGCAACTTCGACTTGCCGCTCGCCACGCAGCATCACATTCCCTCGCCCTATGCGTATCGCAGCGAGCATGCGGACGACGCGGCGCTCATCGCCGCTTCGGTCGCCGCGCTCGAAGCGAAGGTCGCAGCACTCGGAGCCGAAAACGTCGCCGCGTTTTTCTGCGAACCGATCCAGGGTTCGGGCGGCGTGATCGTGCCACCCGTTGGCTGGCTGAAAGCCATGCGCGAAGCGTGCTGCAAGCTCGACATCCTGTTCGTCGCCGACGAGGTGATTACGGGCTTCGGCCGCACGGGTCCGCTCTTCGCCTGCCAGGCCGAAGACGTCGAGCCGGATCTGATGACCGTCGCCAAGGGCCTCACGGCAGGCTACGCGCCGATGGGCGCCGTGCTGATGTCGGATGCCCTTTATCAAGGCATTGCCGATGGCGACGCCGCCGCCGTGATCGGCCACGGCCACACCTATTCCGCGCACCCGGTGAGCGCGGCCATCGGCCTCGAAGTCATGCGCCTCTATCACGAAGGCGGCCTGCTCGCGAACGGCGTCGCGCGCGCGCCGCGCTTCGCTCAGGGGCTCGACGCGCTGCTCGCCCACCCGCTCGTGGGCGACTCGCGCCACCGCGGTCTGCTCGGCGCGCTCGAACTCGTCGCCGACAAGGAGAGCAAGCAGCGCTTCGACGTAGCGCTCGGCCTGCCCGATCGCATCGCCGCCGCCGCGTATGGCAACGGCCTCGTATTCCGCGCGTTCGGCGACGGCATTCTCGGCTTCGCGCCCGCGCTTTCGTACACCGAAAGCGAGATCGACCTGCTGTTCGAGCGCCTCGAAAAAACGCTCGACGACGTGCTCGCGCAGCCCGAAGTGCGCGCCGCATTGAAGGCCGGAAACGGGACGAAGAATGGGGTCAGCGCCCGTGTCGCCGCGTGATACCATCATTCGACACTTCGACATGCAGGGCCGCCCCCATCACGATGAGCAACGACTGCAAGCTGGACCGAATCGATCTGCGCATCCTCTCGCAACTGCAGAAGCGGGGGCGCATCACGAATGTCGAATTGGCCGACGCAGTCGGGCTGTCGCCAAGCCCCTGCCTGATCCGCGTAAAACGTCTGGAGAAGGCGGGGTTCATCGTCGGCTACGGCGCGCAGATCCAGCTGGAAAAACTGGGCGACGTGCAGATGGTGTTCACCGAGGTCACGCTCGCCGACCATCGCCGCGAGGACTTCATCAAGTTCGAGAAGGCAATACGCGAGGTGGACGAGGTGGTCGAGTGCCATCTCGCGAGCGGCGGCTACGACTATCTGCTGAAGTTCGTCGCGCGCAGCGTGAGCCATTATCAGAGCATTGTCGAGGGGCTGCTGGAGCGCGATATCGGCATCGAGAAGTACTTCAGCTACGTGATCATCAAGACGGCGTTCGTCAAGACGCATTACCCGCTCGAAACGCTGTTCTCGCAGAACCTGCATTCCTGAGCACGGGCGACGCACGTGAGGCACGCGCCTCGCGCTCCTGCGTCCCGCCTCCGTATTCTCGCGCGCGCTTCGCGCTGAAACCTCACGGCTTCGGCGCACTCGTCGTGGGCACGCGCATCCCGGCATCGAACCATCTTCTTCCGCATGTGCGGAAAGGAATCGGCATATGACTACGCGTTATCCCTTGAGCGCGCTGATTCGCAGCGACAATTTCATCGACGGGCAGTGGGTGAGCGCGGCCTCCGGCACGCGCTTCGCCGTGACCGATCCCGCGACCGGCAAAACGATCGCCGAGGTCGCGGATAGCGATGCGAACGACGCACGCGCCGCCACCGACGCCGCCGCCCGCGCCTTCCCCGCCTGGCGCGACACGCTGCCCACGGAACGCGCCGCGGTGCTGCGCCACTGGCATGCGCTGATCGTCGCGAACGCCGACGAACTGGGTCAACTGATCTCGCTCGAACAAGGCAAACCCCTGCACGAGGGACGCGGAGAAGCGATGTATGGCGCGTCTTATGTCGCCTGGTTCGCCGAGGAGGCCACACGAATCTACGGCGATCTCATCCCGCAGCAGCAGCGCGGCAAGCGCATGAGCGCGGTGAAGGAGCCCGTTGGCGTGGTCGCGGCGATCACGCCCTGGAACTTCCCGCTCGCGATGATCGCGCGCAAGATCGCCCCCGCCCTCGCCGCGGGCTGCACGGTGGTCGGCAAGCCCGCCGAGGACACGCCGCTCACCGCGCTCGCACTCGTCATGCTCGCACACGAGGCGGGTGTGCCGCCCGGCGTGCTGAACCTCATCTGCGCATCGCGCGAGCGCGGCGTGACAGCCGTCGCCGACTGGCTCGCGGACGCCCGGGTGCGCAAGATCACCTTCACCGGCTCGACGCCCGTGGGCAAGCATCTCGCGAAGGAATCGGCGGGCACGTTGAAGAAGCTCTCGCTCGAACTGGGCGGCAACGCGCCGTTCATCGTGTTCGACGACGCGGATCTCGACGCCGCAGTTGTTGGCCTCATGGCCGCGAAGTTCCGCAACGGCGGCCAGACCTGCGTGTGCCCCAATCGCGTGTACGTGCAAGCGGGCGTGTTCGAGCGCTTCGCCGACAAGCTCGCCACGCGCGTGGCGGCTTTGAAAGTCGCGCCCGCGACCGACCCCGCCGCGCAGATCGGCCCGATGATCAACGCGCGTGCGGTCGAAAAGATCGCCCGCCACGTGGACGACGCGGTGAGCCGCGGCGCACGCGTGCTCACGGGCGGCAAGCGCCTGAGCGAGCTGGGCGCGAACTGGTACGCGCCCACCGTGCTCGCGAACGCCACGCCCGACATGCAGCTAAGCTGCGAAGAAACCTTCGGCCCCGTTGTGCCGCTGTTCCGCTTCGACGACGAAGCCGAGGCGATCCACGCAGCCAACGACACACCGTATGGCCTCGCCGCCTACTTTTACAGCCAGGAAGTGAGCCGCATCGATCGCGTCGCGCGCCAACTCGAAGCGGGCATCGTCGGCATCAACGAAGGCGCGCTCGCTAGCGAAGCGGCGCCGTTCGGCGGCGTGAAAGAATCGGGCTATGGCCGGGAAGGCTCGAAGTACGGGCTCGACGATTACCTCTCCATCAAATACCTCTGCCAGGGAGGGCTCGCATGAGCACCTATCCGATCGAAGTCGCGTTCCCCGACATCGCCGCGCACGAGCGCAGCGAGACGGGCATCCCCTATGTGCATACCTTCGACTCGGGCGCGCCCGGCCCCCATGTGATGATCAATGCGCTCACGCACGGCAACGAGGTGTGCGGCGCAATCGTCGTCGATGCGCTGCTGCGCGCGCGGCTGCGGCCGCGACGCGGCAAGCTCACGCTCGCGTTCGCGAACGTGGAGGCCTACCGCCGCTTCGACCCCGCGCACCCCGACGCCGCGCGTTTCGTCGATCAGGACTTCAATCGCGTGTGGACCGCGCTGGCACTGGACGACCTCGCGCGCGATTCGAGCGAACTGCGCCGCGCCCGCGCGATGCGGCCCGTGATCGACGACGTCGATCTGCTGCTCGACCTCCATTCGATGCACGAGAAGTGCATGCCGCTGATCGTCGCGGGGCCGCTCGCCAAGGGCGTCGAACTCTCGGCGCGGCTTGGCGCGCCGGCCACCGTCATATGCGACGAGGGCCACCCGGAAGGCCGCCGCATGCGCGACTATGAAGGCTTCGGCGACCCGGCGAGCGCGAAGAACGCGCTCTTGATCGAGTGCGGACAGCACTGGGAAACGAGCGCCGTGACCGTGGCGCGCGATGTCACGGCGCGCTTTCTGCTTCTCGCTGGCGTGATGGAAGAAGCGGATCTGCCTGCCGACTGGCTACAGCCGCTGCCGCCGGAAATGCGCGTGGTGCGCGTGACTGAGCCGGTGGTGGCGAAGAGTATGGACTTCCGTTTCGCGGGCGACTACACGGGCCTCGAAGTGTTCCCCAAGGCCGGCGCCGTGATCGGCTGGTCCGACGGCGCGCCGGTAGTCACGCCTTATGACGACTGTATTCTCGTGATGCCTTCGCTGCGCCAGTTGCGCCCCGGCGTGACCGTGGTGCGGCTCGGCAAGATCGAGCAGCGCATCGTTCAGAAGCGCTGAAGCGCCTTCTCGTTTTATTCAGGCTAACGAACGAATGATGAAAGTTCAACAGATCGCGCAAAGCGTCGACGTGCAGGCGGAAGGCACGTGGGAAGTCGACGAAACGATGCGCAAGGTCTACGTCATTCTGTGACGCGCGACGCAGGATAGAAGGCGCTCAAGCCGCTTCGAGCGCCTTCGCCCGCTGCAGGAAGGCGCTGGGCGTGACGCCGCAAAAGCGCTTGAAATGGCGCGCCAGATGGCTCTGGTCGAAGAAGCCGACCTGCGTCGCGACCACCGCGCCCGGCACGCCCGCCAGCAGCAATAGCTGCGCACGGCGTACGCGCACTTCGCACAGGTACTTGTAGGGCGAGAGGCCGACCTGCTGCCGAAACACGGTAGCGAATCGCGAGACGCTGAGCGCCGATACCTCGGCCAGTTCGGCGAGGCTCACGGACTTGTCGAAATTCGCGTCGATATACGCCAGCGCGTCGCGAAGCGGAGTGACTGGCGCGGCAACGGATGCATTCGCGTCATGCATGATCAAGCCTCGCTGGCCGTCGATGTGTGCGCGCTGACAGCGGGCGCCGCGCGCCCGAAGCGCGCAATTGAAAACGGCTCGAGCGGTATGCCGGTTGCGCCGGCATCGAGCAGTTCCGCGAGCGTCTCGCCCACGCCCGGCCCGATCTGGAAGCCCGAGCCGCTGAAGCCGAACGCATAGAAAAGCCCCTCCGTCGTCGAACTCGCGCCGATCACCGGCTCCGAATCCGGCAGGTAGCTTTCCACGCCGCTCCACACGCGGATCACATGCAGCGGCGCGAGCGCGGGAACCAGCCGGCGGAACTGTGCGATCTGCTGCACGGTGTTGCCGGGCAGCACGCCCGCGCGGCGCGTGCCGGCGTCGGCAGGCCCCGGAGCGCCGCCGCCCAGCACGAGGTTGCCGCGCGGAATCTGCCGGAAGTACACGCTCTCTTCCTTGATCGACGTGTAGACGCCCATCGAATGCATGAAGCGGTAGGGCACGGGCTCGGTCACGGCCATTTGCGGGCCGCGCGCGACGAGCGGCACCGGCTCGCCGAATTGCGCGGACAAGGCGCCCGCCCACGCACCCGCACAGATAAGCAGTTGCTCGGCGCGCCACACGGCGCCTGTCGCGCTCTCCACGCGAAAGCCGCCCGCTTCCTTTTCCACGCGCACGATCTCGGTGTTCTCCACGAGAGTCGCGCCGAGCCTCGCGGCGGCGCGGCCGAAGGCCGGTGCGGCCAGACGCGGATTGGCGTGGCCGTCGCGCGGCGAGATGGAGGCGGCCAGCACCTCGCGGCCCAGGAACGGAAAGCGCTTGAACAACGCGGCACCTTCGAGCACTTCGAGATCGAGCCCATAGGCGCGCGCCTGCTCGGCGTAGCGATGAAAGTATTCGGCGTCGTGTGCGTGGTAGCACACGCGCGTGTGGCCCGAAGGCAGAAATTCGACATCCTCGCCAAGCAGCGACTGCGCGCGATACCAGATATCGAGCGCGCGATTGGACATGGCAAGCTGCGAGAGTGCGCGTCCCTGGCGGCGCACGCCGCCGAAGTTCACGCCGCTCGCCTGCTGGCCCGTGAGCCCACGTTCGATCAGGATCACTGAGCGCTGGCGACGGCTCAGGAAGAACGCCGTGGACGTCCCGATGATGCCGCCTCCAATCACGATCACATCGGCGCGATCCGTCATTCGCTGAACTCCTTTGTGCGGCATGCGCCGGGCTGCGTTTGCGCGGCAAGCGCCGTGCCGTCCTGCGCTTCGTCGACGCCATTCCCGGCGGCGCTCAGCGCCATCGTCAGCGGCTTGACCGGCGCCTGCCCGCGCAGCCGGCCCACGGCTTCCAGCGGCACACGCGCCTCGGCTGCGATGACTTCGGCCCCTGCATGCGCGCAGAAGCGGCCCTGGCAGCGCCCCATTCCTACGCGTGAAAACGCCTTCGCGCGATTCGCTTCCGTCGCGCCTGTCTCGCGCACCACGCGGCGCAATTCGCCTGCCGTGATGGCCTCGCAGCGGCACACGACGGTGTCGTCTGGCAGCGTCGCCGCGAAATGCGCGGGCCACGGAAATGCCTGGCGCAAGCCTTGTGCGAAGCGCGTGAAACGTGCGAGTTCGACACGCAGTCTTGCCGCTTCGGCGAGTGCTCCAGTCGATGAACCTGCGCCCGCATCCTGCAATGCCGCCAGCGCGGCGAGACGGCCCGCGTGCTCGGCCGCGTCGGCGCCGCGCACGCGTGCCCCGTCGCCGGCCAGATAAACGCCTGCCACGCTGCTGCGGCCGTCCTGATCGACTTCGGGCAGCCATTGCCGCGCGGCTCGATCGAAATGGAATGCGCAACCCGCGAGATCGGCGATTTGCGTTTCCGGGCGCAAGTGATAGCCCAGCGCTACGGCGTCGCACGCCACGCGCTGCTCGCCGCCGTTCGCGAGTTTCACGCGCACCGCCGTCACGCCGTGCTCGGGCGAGCCCTCAATCGCGAGCGGTGTCACGCCCCGATGCATCGGCACACCCGCGCGGCGCAGCGTGCGCAGGAGCGCCATGCCCTTGCGCAGCGTGGCGGGCACTTGCAGCAAATCGGGCAACGCGCGCATGCGCTGGCCGAGCGTGGATGTATCGAGCACCGCGCTCACCGTCGCGCCCGCTTTCACGTACTGCGCGGCGACGAGGTAAAGCAGCGGGCCGGTGCCTATCATGACGGTGCGCGCGCCGATGGCGCAGCCCTGTGACTTCAGCGCAACCTGCGCGCCGCCCAGGCTATAGGCGCCCGCCAGATGCCAGCCCGGCACGGGCATGAGCCGGTCGGTCGCGCCGCTGCAGACGATCAGCGCGTCGAAGGCCAGCTCGTGGTAGCGTGCGCCGCTCGCCAAATGCACGGACTTCGGCCCGACGTTCCAGACGAGCGTGTCGGGCAGGTAGTCGATCTGCGAGCGCAGCGCGTCGAAGTCTCGATGCAGCGAGGCCGCGCGTTCGGCCTCGGTGCCATAGAGCGTTGCGTAGCTGCGCTTGAAGCCTTCGGGCTGACGCCGATAAATCTGCCCGCCGTCGCGCCGCCCTTCATCCACGACGACAGGACGCAGGCCCGTCGCGACCAGCGTCTGCGCCGCGCGCACGCCGGCCGGTCCCGCGCCGATCACGACGACCTTCAGCTCTACGCGCGCGGCCATACGCCCTCCCCGGCAAGCACGTCACGCGTGACGATCGACATGCCCGGCGCCGCGGGCGTCGTGCAGGCGCGCAGCCGCTCGCCCTGCGCGGTCCACACCCAGCAGTCCTGGCACGCGCCCATCAGGCAGAAACCGGCGCGGCGGCCGTCGTCGAACTCGCAGTCGCGCAGCGCGTCCTGCGTAGCGAGCAGCGCGACCATCAGCGTGTCGCCCTCGGCGGCCTGCGCCACGCGGCCGTCGATCTCGATCTCGAAGGTCGGGCGGCCCGCTTCCGCCACTCTCACGAAGCGTGCACTCATGCGGCCGCCCTCTTGGTGGATTGGGGGGATTGGGTGGATTGCGTCGCCTGCGCGACTTGCGCAGCCTGAGCAGTCTGCAGGCGCTCCAGCTCCGCCGTCGAGTGATGGCAAAGGATCTGCGCGCCGCTCGGCAAGCGCTTCATCGCGGGTGCCGACACATTGCACGCGCCATCGATACGCACCGGGCAACGCGCCCGGAACGCGCACAGCTCGCGCACCTCCGCCGACGCCCCGAGCGGCGGCAGCGCCGCGCCCCCCACGGCGCGCCGTGCGTCGAGCCAACCCGGCTGCAAGGCCGGCACCGAATCGACGAGCAAGCCCGTGTACGGGTGATAAGGCGGCGCCTCCAGCACGTCGCGCTGGCCTGCCTCGACGCACTGGCCGCCATACAGCACGACGACGTCGTCACAGATCGCGCGCACCGTTGAAATATCGTGGCTGATGAACATGTACGAGACGCCCAGTTCGCGCCGCAATTCGGCGAGCAGGTCGAGAATCGCCGCGCCCACGACGGTATCGAGCGCGGACGTCACCTCGTCGCACAGAATGAGCGCGGGCTCGGCCGCAAGGGCGCGAGCCAGGTTCACGCGCTGCTTCTGGCCGCCCGAGAGACCGCCTGGCTGACGCTTCGCAATCGATGCGGGCAGCCTCACGAGATCCAGCAGTTCGAGCATGCGCTTTTGCGCCCGCGCGCCGCGCAGGCCGTGATAGAAGCACATGGGCCGCGCGAGGATATCGGCAATCGTGCGGCTCGGGTTGAGCGCCGTGTCGGCGTTCTGGAACACGATCTGGATGCGCCCGTACTGATCGGGCGTGCGCGCCGCAAGCGTTGCAGGCAGCGGCACGCCGTCGAGCAGCACCTCGCCGCGCGCGCGCTCGACCAGCCCGGCCACCACGCGCGCGAGCGTCGTCTTGCCCGAGCCCGATTCGCCGATCACGCCCAGCGCACTGCCGCGCGGGATGCGTAGGCTCACATCCTCCAGCACCCGCACGGCGGGCACCCCGTTCGCGTCGACCCGGCCATAGCCCGCGATCAGGCTGCGCACTTCGAGCAGCGGCACCTCGGCGGCGGGCGGCACGGCGGGCGGACCAGGGTCGGGGTGGCGGCGCGCGGCCAGCAGCGCGCGCGTGTAGTCGTCGGCGGGGGCGTCGAGCACCTGGAGCGTCGTGCCGTTCTCGCGCACCGCGCCATTGTTCAGGACGACGATACGATCGGCCATCTGCGCAACGACCGCGAGATCGTGCGACACGTACACGGCCGTCGTGCCCAGCTCCCTCACGACCTTGCGGAAGGCCGCGAGCACTTCGATCTGCGTGGTCACGTCGAGCGCCGTGGTGGGCTCGTCGAACACGACCACGGCGGGATCGGTGATCAGCGCCATTGCCGCCATCAGCCGCTGCAGCTGGCCGCCGGACACCTGGTGCGGATAGCGCGCGCCGATCGTCTCGGGCGCAGGCAGCGCGAGCGCGCGAAACAGGCTCACCGCCTTCTCGCGCGCCGCCGCGGGCGACATCAGCTTGTGCAGCAGCGCAGGCTCGGTCACCTGATCCATGATCGTGCGCGCCGGGTTGAAGCCCGCCGAGGCGCTCTGCGCGACATAAGCCACGACGCGCGCACGCAGCGCGCGGCGCCCGCGTTCGTCGAGCGCGAGCACATCCTTATCGCCGATCTTTACGCTGCCACCCGCAATGGCGCAGCCGTCGCGCGCATGGCCGAGCAGTGAGAGCGCGATAGTCGTCTTGCCCGACCCCGACTCGCCGATCAGCGCAAGCACTTCGCCCTTCTTCACCGTGAAGTCGACACCCTTGACGATCTCGACGACCGCATCGGGCGCCGCGCCCGCGACCACACGCAGGCCCGTCACTTCGATCATGTTCATTTTCCGCCTCCATGCGCGCGGCCGCCGTGACGGCGCAGGCTGTCGATCAGCAGGTTCACGCCCACGGTCAGCGTCGCGATGGCGACGGCCGGCATCAGCACGGCGGGCGCGCCTTCCGCGAGGCCGCCGATGTTCTCGCGCACCAGCGAACCCCAGTCCGCGTCCGGCGGCTGCACGCCGAGGCCGAGGAACGAGAGGCCGGAGAGCAGCAGCACGATGAACACGAAGCGCAGGCCGAAGTCGGCGAGCATGGGGTGGATCATGTTCGGCAGCACTTCCACACGGGCGATATAGAACAGCCCTTCGCCGCGCGCTCTGGCGACCTGCACGTATTCGAGCGTCATCAGGTTCACGGCCAGCGAGCGCGAGATACGGAACGCGCCCGGAATATAGGCGAGCGCCGCGACGGTGATGAGCATAGGCACCGACGAGCCGAACGCCGCGATCACGACGAGCGCGAGCACCTTGCTCGGAATGGAGATCAGCGCGTCGAAAATGCGGCTCAGCACCTCGTCGATCCAGCGCGGCGCGACAGCCGCAAGCAATCCGAAGAATGTGCCGATGCCGCTTGCGAGCAGCGTGGCGGCCAGCGCGAGGCCCACGGTGTACTGCGTGCCGTAGAGCACGCGGCTCAGCATGTCGCGGCCCAGGAAATCGGTGCCGAGCAGATGCGCCGCGCTATACGAGCCGAAGATCTCCGTGGAGGTGATCGCGCCGCCCTTGTACGGCGCGACGAGCGGCCCGATGAAGGCCACGCCGAGCCAGAACACGACGATCGCAAGCCCGATCAGGCCGAGCACCGACAGGCGCCCGACGATGCGGCGCAGCGGCGAGCGCGGCGGCGTGGGAACGTCGCCCGGTACGTCCTTGACGACGTCGGCGGCGGACCGCTCCTCGCTCTCGCTAGTCGCGTAGAGCACGGTCGCGGCATGAGATGTGGCGGGTCGGTTCATCGTTGACGCAGCCTCGGGTTGGATACGATTTGACACAGGTCCGCGACCAGCACGAGCACCAGATACGCGGCGCAGAACACCATCACGCAGCCCTGCACGAGCGGCAGGTCGCGGTTGGTCACGGCGTCGACCATCAGGCTCGCGAGGCCCGGATAGTTGAAGATCGACTCCACGATCACCACGCCACCGAAGAGATACGAGAGGCTCAGCGCGACGGCATTGGCGATCGGGCCAATCGTGTTCGGCAGCACGTGGCGCAACACGATGCGAGCGGGCGACGCCCCCTTCAGGCGCGCCATTTCCACATAGGGCGCGCTCAGCTGGTCGAGCACGGCGGCGCGCGTCATGCGCGCCATCTGCGCGACGATCACGCAGCACAGCGTCATGACCGGCATCGCGTAGATGCGCAGCAGCGTGCCGAAGGAGTCCACCTCCGAGAGGTACGAGAGCGCGGGCAGCCAGCGCAGCTTCACCGCGAAAATCAGCACGGCGATGGTGGCGACCAGAAATTCAGGCACGGCGACGGCGCAGAGCGTGAGCACGTTGAGCACGCGGTCGAGTAGCGAGCCGCGGAACACAGCGGAAAAGATGCCGATGGCCAACGCCAGCGGCACCGAAACGAGCGTGGTGAGCCCCGCGAGCACGAGCGAGTTCGGCAGGCGTGTGGCGATCAGTTCGCTGACCGGCTGGTTGTTCGACACCGATGTGCCGAAGTTGCCGGTCACGGCCTGCAGAAGCCAGTGAACATAGCGCGTGAGCGCGGGCTGGTCGAGGCCGAACTGGTGCCGCAGCGCGGCCACCTGCTCAGGCGTGGCCGCCTGGCCGAGGGCCTGCTGCGCGGCGTCGCCGGGCAAGAGGCCCGTGAGGCCGAACACGATTGCCGAGACGATCAGCAACGTGAGCAGCGCGAGACCGAGACGCGCGGCAATGAGACGTTGCGCGTGAGCTTTCATCGGATGTCGCCTCCCTGAGCATCGTGAAGCGGGGAATCGGTGGCCGGGCGCACATCCAGGCGCACACCGGCCGCAAACATCACACCTCGAACTAGGCCTCGAGCCAGACGTTTTCGGCGAACTTGAAGCCCATGAGTCCGGCAATCGGAATCGAACCGAGGCCCTTGAGCTTCGTCGTATGTGCGTCGAGCGAGCTCAGGAACAGCGGAATGCCGATGCCGCCATCGCTGTGCACGAGCACCTGCATGTCGCCGTAAATCTTCTTGCGCTTCGCGTCGTCCGGCTCGCCGCGCGCGGCCAGCAGCATCTGGTCGAACTTCGGGTCCTTCCAGTTCGCCTCGTTCCACGGCGCATCCGACTTGAAGAACTGCGTGAAGATCACATCGGCGCTCGGGCGCGCGTTGATGTTGCCGAAGGTCAGCGGGTGCTTCATCCAGTGGTTCGACCAGTAGCCGTCGCCGGGCGTGCGCACCACCTGAAGGTTCAGGCCCGCCTGCGGCGCGACCTGCTGCAGCAGCATCGCCATTTCGACGGAGCCGTCCGCCGCCGGGGAAGCATAGATCTGCAGCGGCGTACTGCCGAGCTTTGCCTTCTGGAAGTAGAACTTGGCCTTCTGCGGATCGAAGGTGCGTTCCGGCAGGCCGGCAAAATAATATTTGTTGGTCGGATCGATCGGCTGATCGTTGCCGATCGCGCCATAGCCGAGGAACACGGCGTTGCGGATCTGCTCGCGGTCGAACAGGTGCATCATGCCGCGGCGGAAGTCGGCGTTGCCCGTGACGCCGCCTTCATCGCGCATGATGAGGTCGGTGTACTGGCCCGTCTTCGTCTCCTTCACCGCGAAGCCCGGCGTGCCCTTGATGCGCGAGGTTGAGCGCGGGCTCACCTGGTTGATGAGCTGCACGTCGCCCGAGAGCAGCGCGTTCACGCGCGCCGATTCGTCGCCGATGCCGACCAGTTCGATCTCGTCCAGATGCGGCAGGCCCGGCTTCCAGTAGCGTTCGTTGCGCACGACGACCGTGCGCACGCCCGGCGAGAAGTCCTTGAGCTTGAACGGGCCGGTGCCCACGGCCGTCTTGAAGTCGTTCGTGCCGTCCTTGATGATCATGAAGTGCGAGTCAGCGAGAATCACCGGCAGGTCGGCGTTTGCCCCCGTGAGCGTGATCGTCACTTCGTTCGGGCCCGTGGCCTTCACGTCCTGGAACTGATCGGCGAGCGTCTTGACCTTCGAGCCGACGGCGGCGTCCTTGTGGCGCATGAGCGAGTACACCACGTCGGCGGGCGCGAGGGTCTTGCCGTCGTGGAACTGCACGCCGCTGCGCAGCTTCACGACCCACACCGTCGCGTCCGTGGTTTCGAGCGACTGTGCAAGCGCCATCTGCGCGCCGAGGTGCGAGTCGTACTCGGTCAGCCCGTTGTACAGCATGTACGCCCGCACATAGTCGGTGGACACCGACCCCTTCGCGGGATCGAGCGTGTCGGAAGCCGAC
The DNA here is from genome assembly GCF_026343935.1 of Paraburkholderia sp. CNPSo 3076. Lineage (NCBI taxonomy): Bacteria > Pseudomonadati > Pseudomonadota > Betaproteobacteria > Burkholderiales > Burkholderiaceae > Paraburkholderia > Paraburkholderia sp. CNPSo 3076. The sequence continues at coordinate 28,398 of NZ_JAPMAL010000014.1, forward strand.
GACGACTGCGTCGCCACGCGGATCTTGCCGCCCTGCTTCGGCTTTTCCTGCGCGAAGGCCGCGCCGCTCGCGGCGAGCAGGCCCGCGCCCGTCATCGACATCATGCCCCCCGCGACCATCGCGCGAAGGAGGTCGCGGCGCGAGGCGCCGCGCTTCGTCAATTCCTCGAGCCGCACGCCCGGGTGAGCGATGTCTTCAAGCGATTTGTCGATGCTCATGAAACTTCTCCGCGTCTGATGTGGGGGGCCGCAGCTCGACGTATCGAGGCTGTGTGTTGTGGAAAAGCAGGGTCAGTAAAAAGCGTCTTTGATCTGGTAGTACGCGCCGACGAGCGGCAAAAACCACGGTTTGCCCGTGTGCCCCGGAATGGCAGGCCATGCGAAATCGCGCCACGGATTCGCGGACGGGTTGCCGCTCATCACCTCGGCCATCACCTGACCCATGTGCGTCGACATCTGTGTGCCGTGACCGCTGTAGCCCATCGAGAACCACACGCCTTCGTGCTGGCCCGCGCGCGGCAAGCGGTCCGCGGTGATATCGACGAGCCCGCCCCAGCAGTAATCGATCTGCACGCTCGCGAGCGCCGGAAAGAGCTGCGCGAGATTGCGCTGCAGGATGCGGCCGCTCCTGGCATCGGACGGCTGCTCCGACGCCGTGAAGCGCGCCCGGCCGCCGAACAGCAGGCGCGAATCCGGCGTCACGCGGAAATAGTTGTGCATGAGGCGGCTCGTCGTGTACGAGCGGCGGTTGGGCAAGAGCCGCATGAGCTGCGCGGGCGGCAGCGGTTCGGTCACGACGATGAACGAGCCGACCGGCGCAAGACGCCGCCGGTACCACGCGAACGGCCCATGGCGCGAAGGACCCGTGGCGATCAATACCTGTTGCGCGCGCAACGTCCCGCGAGTCGACTCCACGCGATAGCCCCCGCTCTCTTTCGCGATGGACGTCACGGCGGCGTGCTCGTAGAGCTGTGCGCCGCGCCGGACAGCGGCATTCGCGAGCCCTACCGCAAAGCGGCCCATATGCATCTGGCCGCCGTGCTTCTGGAGCAGTCCGCCATGGAAGCTGTCCGATTCCACCTCGCTGCGAATTTGTTCGCGGCCGATGATCTCGATGTCCGGATCGACTTCGCGGCGAATCAGTTCGGCCGCGCGTTCGAGGTGTTCGAGGTGATGCGGCTTCGCCGCGAGCTTGAGCTTGCCCGAAGCGAGGTAGTCGCAGTCGATGCCTTCTTCGCGAATCAGCCGCTCGACCGTCTCGACGGCCGCCGCGTACGCGCGGTAGCAACCCTGCGCGCGCTCGACGCCCAGTTGCCCGCGCAGCGCCGCATAGTCCTGCGCCACGCCGGTATTGCACTGGCCGCCGTTGCGCCCCGATGCGCCGCCACCCATGCGGCCCGCGTCCACCACCGCGACGCTCGCGCCGCGGCGGCCAAACGCGAGCGCCGCGGAAAGCCCCGTGAAGCCGCCGCCCACTACGGCGACGTCCACGCGGCCCTCCACCGGTCCCTCGCTCGCGAGCAGACCGCCAGGGGCGGTATCGAGCCAGTAGGAATCGAGCTTCATCGGGCGGCCTCGGCTATCGCCGTTCTCACAGACCCAGTTGCGAAGCGAGTTCGCCGATCGTCTCGACTTCGTAGTACTCGTAATACGGCGTGCCCGGCTCGTGGCCGCGCTTGACGAAGGCCTTGTGCTTGATGCCCAGGTCGTGCGCCGTCATGATGTCGTAGCGCAGGCTCGACGAAACATGCAGCACGTCGCCGGGGTTGCAGTTGAGCTGATCGAACATGTACTCGAAGCCCTGCATGCGCGGCTTGTACGACTGCGCCTGCTGCGCCGTGAACACGCGGTGGAACGGCGCGCCGAGTTTGTCGACGTTGCTCTGGATCTGGTCGTCCGAAGCGTTCGAAAGAATCACGAGCTTGTACTTCTTCGCCAGGCGCGAGAGGCCTTCGGGGACGTCCGGGTGCGGGCCCCATGTCGGCACGGCGGTGTAGAACTTTTCGGCTTCGGACTCGACGAACTCGACGTTCATGCGCTTGCAGGCGCGGCGCACCGAATTGACGACGACGTCGCGGTACGGCTTCCATGCGCCGAGCACCTCATCGAGGCGATAGCCCGCGAAGAACGTGACGAACTTCTCGAGGTCCGCGCCCTTGAGGCGGTCGCCGTACAGTTCGCGCGCCATGTCGGCCATGCGGAACTTCGTCAGCGTGCCGTAACAGTCGAACGTGATGTACTTCGGCTCGAAATCGATCATGATGGCAATCCTTTCGTGTGATGAACCCACTTGGGGCTCAGTGGCGAGAACAGGTGGAAGTGCGTCCCTGTGGAAAATTTAAACAGCGCAAAATTTTGGGTTGGCGTCGAATCGCGGGGCCTTCACGGTATAAACCACGCGTTTGCAGGGGCCACGACAGCAGATTCTGCGGTGGCGCCATCGCGCGGGGCATAGCCGCATGACCGTGCGCTTTCCTGCGTCATTCGTCAGCCTTGCCGTCAGCATGGCGTCAGGTTCCCGTATCGATCAGCACGCTCTTGAAACGCAGGTGCGCTTCGTAGCCCTGGCGCCCGAGGTCCTTGCCCATGCCCGAACGTTTGTAACCGCCCGTCGGGATCATGAAGTCGTTGCTGCGTCCGTAGCGGTTGACCCACACGGTGCCCGCCTCCAGCGCGCGCACGAGCCGCAGCGCGCGGCCGATATCCGCGGTGTGCACGCCGGCGGCGAGGCCGTATTCGGGATGCGAGGCGAGCGCGAGCGCTTCTTCCTCGGTGTCGAAGGTCTGCACCGTGAGCACCGGGCCGAAGATCTCGGCGCGCACCGCCTCGGTTTGCGGCGTCACGCCGGTGAGGATGGTGGGCAGGTAGAACGCGCCGGGCACGGGCGCGTCCGCGCGGTGGCCGCCGCAGTACAGCGTGGCGCCTTCGGCCACGCTGCGCTCGACGATGCCTTCGATGCGCGCGGCCTGGGTTTCCGAAATGATGGGCGGCAGCGTCGTGCCCGAAGCCCACGTCGCGCCGGCGCGCAGCGCAGCGAACGCCTGCTCGATGCGCGACACGAGTTCGTCCGCAACGGCGCGCTCGACCAGCAGGCGCGAACCGGCCACGCACACCTGCCCCGCGTTGACGGCAATCGCGCCGGCGATGCGGCGCGCGACCTCGTCGATTTTCGGCGCATCCGCGAACACGAGTTGCGGGCTCTTGCCGCCCAGTTCCAGCGTGACCGGTTTGGTGCCGCTTTGCGCGCACGCCGCCATGATCGCGGCGCCCGCGCGCGTCGATCCCGTGAACGTGACTTTCGCGACGTCCGGGTGGCGCACGAGTGCGTCGCCGGTCGTCGCGCCGTCGCCTTGCACCACGTTGAAGATGCCCGCCGGAATGCCCGCCTCGATCGCGAGTTCGGCCAGACGCAGCACGGAGAACGGCGTCATTTCAGAAGGCTTGAGCACCACGGCATTGCCCGCCGCGAGCGCCGGACCGATCTTCCACGATGCCATCACGAGCGGAAAATTCCACGGCGCGATCGCGCCGACCACGCCATAAGGCTCGGCGATCGTCATGCCCAGATGGTCGTGATCGGTGGCCACGACTTCGCCACCGATCTTGTCGGCGAACTCGGCATAGAAACGGATGCCTTCCGCCGTGAACGGCACGTCCCACGCGCACACGTCGCGCACGGGGCGCGTCGAGCCGAGCGCTTCGAGCGGCGCGAGCGCGGCGGTGTCGGCGGCGATCAGGTCGGCGAAGCGGCGCAGGATGCGGGCGCGCTCGCGCGGCGCCATGCGTGGCCAGCCGCTCGTGCGAAACGCGCGCTTCGCGTTGTCGACGGCGCGGTCCACCAGTTGCGCATCGCCAAGCGGCACCGAGGCAAAGACAACGCCGTCCGATGGCCGCGCGACCCCGATGCGCGCCGCGCCCTCAGCGACCCATTCTCCGCCGATGAAATGGCCGGCTTTTTCAGCCACTGCAGCAGCCACTGCGGCGGGATCGAACTGGTCCATGACTGGGTTTCCTCGACTTAGTCTCGATGGGAAATATCGTAGGTCCACTGCCACCGCATATTTCGCTGACAAAAAAGCGCAATCAGCAGAATCGACGCGTTATTGACCGTCCAACCCCGCGTTTTGCATTGCACCACGGGCGCGGCCGGGCGCGCGCCCAAACAGGAAGATCGTCCTAGTCAGCCACGGCGGGCGATGCGATAGTCACGGGACGCGTATACAGAATCTGGAGGCCGGCGTGTCCGACCCAAACCTGAACAGCGTCATTACCTACCGCGCATTTACTGCCGACGATCTGCCCGCCGCGCATGCGTTGTCGACGGCGGTGCGCTGGCGGCACCGCCCCGAAGACTGGCGTTTCGCCGCCCGCATCGGCGAAGGCATCGTGGCCGTGGACGAAAGCGGCTCGCTCGTCGGCACGGCTTTCTCGTGGTTGTTCGGTCCCAACGCGGCGACGCTCGGCATGCTGATCGTCAAGCCCAGTCATCAGCGCCGCGGCATTGGCCGGGCCATGATCGAGCACTGGATGCAGGCGCTCGCCTCGCGCACGCTGCTGCTGCACGCAAGCGACACGGGCTGGCCGCTCGTCGAGCGGCTCGGCTTTACGCGCATCGGCCGCATTCACCAGCACCAGGGCGCGGCGTTTCAGCCGCCGCTCGTCTCGCTGCCCGCGGGCGAGCGGCTGCGCCCGATCGGCGCCAGCGACCGGCCCCGCCTCATCGAGCTGGCGACGCGCGCAAGCGGGCTCGACCGCTCGGACATGCTGCCGAAGCTGCTCGATCAGGCGAGCGGCATCGCGCTCGACCGCGACGGCGACCTGATCGGCTTCGCCCTCTTTCGCCGCTTTGGCGACGGGCACGTGATCGGCCCCGTGATCGCCCCCGATTCGCCGGATGCCTGCCGCGCCAAGGCGCTGATCAGCCATTGGCTCGCCTCCAACGCGGGCATATTCGTGCGCATCGATACGCCCGTCGATCTGGGCCTCTCCGACTGGCTCGAAGGCGTGGGGTTGCCGCTCGTCGATCACATCGAGAAGACGGAGCGCGGCGCGCCTTTGCGCGTCGATACCCAGTTCAAGCAGTTTGCAATCACGAGCCAGGCGGTGTGGTGAGCGCGGTCGAGTGGAAGGCCTCCGGCGCGCTACCACCCGGGCAGCGAACGGATTACCATTAGGGTTCTCGCCTCGAGGGTGACGGTTATGGCTACCTATGGTATCGACGGTGTCCGCATCAGTTCCTCAACGGACCGCGTAACACACGTGCGCTGGGCGCTGATCGACCCCCAGACGCACGACTGGCTCTCGACACCCACCATCTCCGAGGTGGCGGCCGTCACCAGCGACATCCGCTCGGGCGCCGTGGTTTATTCGGTTTTTACGCTGGGCGGCATGAGATTCCTTGGCCCGAAGATCAAGCCGGTGCCGCATCCCAACGGAATCGATGGAATCGATCTGGAAGTGCCGGACGGTAACGTCGAAAAATCCATCGACGATCTACCGCGCGTCTAGCGACGCGTCGATCGTTCTGCCGACTACTGGAAAGAAAAAGCGGAAAGAAAAAGCGGGAAAGAAAAGCGCGATGCGCGCGGATGGGCGCACATCGTCCGCTTGTCGCCAACGCTGACTCGCCGAATCCAATAATTCGGAATACCGAGTATTTGACCCGGCAATCGGCGAGCAAAGGTTGCTGTCAGTTGTAGCCCAGTATCGCCGACGTAGCAACGTCGGCGCGGTCGCTTGGGTTGCCAGCCAGCACGACGGTGGGCTCATGCAATAACGAGCGATACGGATGCAGATACGGTTCGTTCGCCGGATCGACGTCGTCCTGTTCGATCTCCTGGGAGTGGCTGTTCTCACGTTTATCCATGATCGTCTCCTGATGTAGGGTCTAGTTGTTCGACCAGTAGGGTTCCCTACACACCGACTCAGCAAGTTTGGTGCCGTAGCCGCAACTGCGGCGGCCCATGCCTCGCCATCGCACGGATCCATGCGGCCGCGCGCCTTGTCCCCAAATCGCCGCACGGATTCGGCCCTGCATCGACTGTCGAACGCCTCCGATAGATATTACATCACAATGTGATGCTTTTACTCTCTATCACCGCCGGAGGAAACCCGTCTGCCGTGCGTGACTATTGCGAAGTCGTGAGCTTCAGGTTCGGACGCAAGTCGTGTGTAACCGCTTCACGTTGCCCCTTGCGCAGGTCCGACACCTGTTCGATGCCAGCCTTCAGCACTTCTTCGCAAAACCCAATTCGCGTGCGGTAATACTCGGCCTGCAATTGCGCATCCAGAACCCGCTGTTCGGCCTGGAAGAGTGCCATGCGCAATTCACCCAGCGCGCGTTGAGCCTGCTTCTCCGGCGTTGCGGCATTGTGGGCAATCAAGTTTGAAAGCCAATGCAACATGGATAAGCCCCCCTGTCTTCGATTTCACGATCGCACGCGTCAAGTTTGATAACCGCCCGAACTGTCGCTGGGAAAAGACTATCAGAGGCGAAGAAAACCAGTGTGTGCACAAACGAACGTGTTGTATAAACGATGCAAAAGGTCGTACCCACGACGCGCTTTCATCGCGCGTCTTCATCGCATGCTTTCGTTGCGCGCTTTCGTTGCAAATAGGGAGCGATACATGTCCGTGGTGCCGGATCAGCCGATCGAGATGGGGCGCAACCGTGACTATCCACAAGCTGAGGGTTCGCACACTCGCATTCGGCATAGCGTTCGCGTTACTGGGCCCAGGCGTGTGTCTGGCAGACCAGGTGAAAGTCATGATGTCGGGCTGGTTTGCCCCAGCGTATCGTGACCTGGGCCCGCAATTCGAGGACGAGAGCGGCTATACACTGGCCACCGTCTGGGGGGCGGCGACGGGCACCGCCCTGAATGCGATTCCCGTGCGGTTTGCGCGTGGCGAGTGGGCCGACGTGCTGATCGTGGTCAGCTATGCGCTCGACGACCAGATTCGCGCCGGCAACGTCGTGCCTGGCAGCAAGGTGGACTTCGCACGCTCGCCAATCGGTATGGTGGTACGCGAGGGTGCGCCGAAACCGGACATCAGCACTGTCGACGCCTTGCGCCGCACGCTGCTTGCAGCGAAGTCGATTGTCTATCCGGAAAGCCCCAGTGGCGTCTATATCGCCAACGAACTGTTTTCGCGTCTCGGCATTGACGGGCGTGTGAAAAGCAAGAGCCGCATGGTTTCCGCCGAGCGGGTCGCCACTATCGTCGCGAACGGCGACGCCGAGATTGGCTTGCAGCAGGTCGTGGAACTGTTGCCGGTGAAGGGGATATCGGTGGTCGGCAGTCTGCCCGCGGAAGTACAACGTTACACGGTGTACTCCGGGGGCATTGCGACTACAGCGAGAAATCCGGTCGGCGCGGAAGCGCTAATGCGCTTTCTGTCCTCGCCGGAGGCGGCAGCCGCGATCACGCACAGCGGGCTCGAACCGATCACGGCGCCACAACCTCCTGCGCTGCCGCTACCGCCGCAGCAGCCACAATCACAGCCGCAACTGGCACCGCAACCGCCGCCGCAACCGCAACCGCAGCTGGCGCCACAAGAGCCGTAACTGCAACCTCAACCGAATTGAGCGAAGCAGCGATACTGCCGATCGGCCGTCACCAGGAGTTGGACATCAACCCACCGCCATCCCTTTTTCGGCCAGCTCCTTCTTCGCGCTTTCGTTCTTGGTCAGATGCGTCAGGCCCATGCCGCGCAGAACGTTCGGCGCCTTCGTGTACTGGATATTGTCATAGCCCACGATCTCGATGCGATTGCCCCAGGGGTCGCGAAAGTCCAGAAACGGTCCGTCGAGCGGCTTCACGCCCGCGGCCTCGAGTGCGGCGCGTGCCGCCTCCTTGTCGTCGACAACGAGGCCGACATGCCGGCCGTCGTCGGCGGGCTGTTTGCGTCCCGCCTGTAACGCGATGAATTGATCGCCAAGATCGATGAAGGCCATCGTCCTGCTCTTGCCGCGCAACTGAAAGTCGAAGATGCGGCCGTAGAAAGCCAGTGCTTCCTCGATATCGCCGACTTCCAGTGCGACGTGATTGAAGCCGATGGCGCGCGGCTTGGTAGTTGTGGTGTCAACCATTTTCCTCTCCTTCAGCAATCCGTGCATAGCGTTCATGAACTCGCCCGGAACTGGCCAGTGGGACACCATCAAGTATCGGGATTGAAGGCGTCCGACACTAGCCGGTCAAACAGGATATGTTTGAGCCATGATTGAACAAATATCGTTCCCGATCCGGCGCATGTACCGTGCGTCACCTATGATGGTTCGTGCGGAACGAGTTGGCAAACCTCGAGGGCACCATGGACAGGACAGAGCGGACCATCAAATGGCGCAGTCTGCCAAATGTAAGCAACGGCGCGAGCGAGCCCCACAATCCACTGCCTGCGGTCTGTGACGTTTCGGTGACGAACGTTTGCAACGCTGCATGCGACTTCTGCGGCTTTTCGCGTGAGAAGAAAATGGCGGGCCCGCGCCGCTATCTCGATCCTGAAGCGTTTGCGCGTGCAATGCCGATGCTGCGCAGACGCAAGATTCGCTACATGACGCTGCAGGGCGGCGAGCCTCTGGTGCACCCGCAGATCGAATCGCTCGTCGGCTCGGCCACGAAAGCCGGCATCCAGTGCGGCGTGATCACGAACGGCTGGTTCCTGCCCCGCCACATCAAGCGACTCGCTGACGCCGGCCTCAAGCGTCTCCTGATCTCGATCGATAGCGCGGACATGAGCGAACACGAGCGCAATCGCGGCCTGCCCGGCCTCGAGGCACGCATCCGCGAGGGCATCGCCCAGGCGCACGCGTTCGGCATCCCGGTCTGCGCAACGGTTACGGTAAGCCATCTGGTGCGTTACGCCGCGCTTCCCGAAACGCTCAACCGGCTCGGCTTCGATTCCGTGGTGTTTTCCTATCCAAGGCGCGAGGCATTCGGTTCCACATCGCTCGTGTATGACGAAAATTCGAAACTCGTCGACCTCAGCCGTGACGAGCTACTCGAAGCATTGAGTGCCATCGGGTCCCTCAAAAAGCGCTTTCGCGTGATGGACCCTGGCGCTGCACTGGACGAGGTCGCGCGGTTCGTGCGCGGCGAACAGCAACTCATTCCGTGTATCGCCGGCAGCAAGTATTTTTATATCGACTGGAACCTCGATGTCTGGCGTTGCGAACCATGGCACGAGCCCATGGGCTCCGTGTTCGACCTCGACCGCCTGCCCGATCAACGCGAACCGTGCAACGCCTGCATGATGGGGTGCTACCGGCATGCCAGCGTCCTGATGCACGGCGCCAAGGCCGTCACTGACTCGGTCTATGCGCTGGGCAGGGGCGAGCTTCGCAGTGCCGTCAGCATGTTGTTCCAGCGCGGCGTGGCGTATTCGCTGTGGGCACTCGCCACCGAAGAATTGCCTCGGACGGCGCTTAGCGCACTGGCAGGACGGAGCGGCGCACGCCGTTCCTCGCCGCAGAGCGCATAAATCGAGGCTATGGGCGAATCACCGTCATGCTGAACGGGCCGCCGTTCGCCGCTGCATGAGCGACGGCCTCGTTCGCATCGTCGAGCGCGAAGGTCGTCACATCGAAATGGCCCAGATCGAGCAGTGCGCCGCGAATCAAACCCGTCATTAGCGTCACGGCGTGCCTCGGGTACATCCACTTGCCCCGTACCGTGATGTCATTGCGCATGATCCACGGATAAGGCAGTTCGAGCCCGGCGCCGCCGAGCATGCCGACCCCGCCCATCAGGACCACGCGCCCGTATGGGCGGACCGCCATCACCGCGGCACGCACCGTCGTCGCCGGAACCGATGGCGGCATCAGGTCCATCACGCAGTCGATCGGCCCAGGCGCCGCCTGTTGCATGCGTTCGCGGTCCGTGGCTTCGTCGCCGGAAAGCGCCACGGTTCGCACGCGCTCGCCGAATTTGCGCGCCAGCTTCTCGAGCGCCTGCACGTTGCGCCCAGGTGCAACGACGCACCGCGCACCCATGGCGAGCGCGACCGCGACGCACGCGCTGCCGAAGTTGCCGGTCGCGCCGCTCACGAGCAGGATCTCGCCCGCCCGCAGATCGGACGCGAGCAGCCCGCCATAAGGCACGAGCAGCGTATTGAGCGCGCACCATCGCGCGGCGTCGGCCGGATCGATGTCGCCGATACGCACCGCGTTTTCGGTCGGCACCCTTACCCGTTCCGCAAACGGACCATCATGGAAATAGCGCTGCAATGTCTCGCCGCCCTCGCCCCGCGCGCTCCAGCCTTGCAGCACGATATCGGGCATGAGCGCGTCGTCGCGCGCGCGCACCGTCGGATCGCAGAACACCCAGTCGCCCGGTTGCAGTTTCGTCGCATCCGGGCCGATGGTCCGAACCCGGCCGATCGCGCCGCAGCCGGGCACGATCGGCAGCGCGATGGGATAGCGGCGTTCTCCGCTGAACACTTCCTGCGCGTAGGACAACACCGGCGCCGCAACGACGTCCACGATGACCTCGCCGGTGCCGGCGGAGGGATCCGGTATCTGTTCGATCGCGAGCGGCGTGTTGAGCGTTTTCAGAATGGCAGCTTTCATGGCGCTTCCAGAAGGGGGAACGAGCCGATTCTGGCAGGCTTAGAATGGGCAACAAGGCCCGCTGCGATCCCAGGATCGCGCAGTCCCTCCCTGCACGAAGCGAACGCGATGACAGCCACGACTCGAACCCAATTCGGCGATTTTCTGCGCTCCCGGCGCAAGAAGCTCAGACCCGGCGACGTCGGCCTGGGCGGCGGCCAGCGCCGCCGCACGCCCGGCCTGCGGCGTGAAGAAGTCGCGGAACTCGCGGGCATCGGTGTCGACTGGTATGTCCGGCTCGAGCAGGGGCGCGCGGTCAGTCCTTCGGATGCGACGCTCGATGCGCTTTCTCAGGCATTGCGGCTCGATAAGGCGGAAGCCGCCCATTTGCGCACGCTCGCGCAGCGCGGCGAGCCGCGCGCCTTCGCCCGCGAGAGCGTGCCGCCGACCCTTGCGCGGATCGTCGCCAGTCTCGCTCTGCCGGCCTATGTGACCGGCCGGCGCTGGGATATCCTCGCGTGCAACGAGGCCGCCGCGGATCTGCTTGGCTTCGATCGCCTCGCTGCCGAAGATCGCAACATCATGGTCTACATGTTCATCGAACCCGAGGCGCGGCGGCTCTTTGGCGCGAGCTGGTCCGATGAAGCCCGCCGCATGATCGCGCTGTTTCGCACGAGCCACGATCTCTATGCGGGCGACCCTGCGTTCGTCGAGCTGGTAGAGCGCCTGCGTTCAGGCAGCGAGGAGTTCGCGAGGTGGTGGAGTGCGCACGACGTGCGCGGCGGCGCGTCGGGCCAGAAGGTTTTTGCGCACGCGAAGCGAGGTATGCAGCGCTACGAGTATGCGACGTTTCAGGCGAACGACGATCCGGCGCTGAAACTCGCGATCTACACGCCGGTCGGCACGGATATCTGAGCCTGCAACGAGGAGCCAACCACTTGCGCTCAATCGCTCAACGCAGCTAGCCGCTCGACAATCTCATCGAATGAAGGCCGCGTCTCGACTTGCTCGCGCAAACAGTCTGCGATCAGCGCATCGAACCCGGCGGCGCGATCATGGGCCTCTCCGGTCAGACGTTGCGCGAGTTCTTCCAGCAGGCAGCCAAACGCGCGCACCTCGATGCGCTCGAGCGCCTGCGCCTGTGCGCGATCGTCGATATCGTGAAAGGACGCCGCGCCGAAGTCGCCGAGCAATACGTGCCCTGAGCCGTCGTGCAGGATGTTGTGCGCATAGAGATCGCCGTGCATGATCCCGCGCCCATGCAGGTGGCGCGCCGCCGACGCGATCCCGCGCGCGATCTGCAGTGCAACCGGCCGGTCGAAGCGTACATCGGCCGCATAGACGTCACGCGTACACGAATCGAGGCTCGGAGGCCCGGCGAGATTGACGAACGCCGGATGGATCAGCTCCATCACGAGGCCGTGCTCGCCCAGCGGATGCCCCGTGATCTTGCCGAGCACCGGGATGAGGTTCGGGTGCGGCCCGGCTTGCAGGCACGCGGCCATTTCGAGCTCCGGCAAACCGTCGCTCGTCACCGCGCCCTTGAACAGCTTGACGGCGACCGCCTCCACCGGATGCCCGTCGCGCAGGAGACGCGTCGCGCGATGCGTCACGCCCGATGCGCCCTCGCCAAGCGTTTGTCCGAGCGCGAGCGTATGCCAGCCGATATCGGGCACCGGCGCATCGGCCAGCGCAACCTGCTCGCGCACGACGTTCAGAGGATTGCCCGCGTAGGCGAGCCACGCGAGCCGGGGCAGGCGCAACAGCCAGTCGGGCAACGCGTCGAGCCGGTTCGCCGAAATCCGCAGCAGTTCGAGCCGGTTGCAGGCGGCCATCGTCTCGGGCAACGAGCGCAGCCGGTTGCCGGCGAGCATCAGCTTCTGCAGATTCGGACGCTCGCCGATTTCCGCCGGCAGCGCGTCGACGTCGTTATCGGTCAGGATCAGCCAGCGCAATTGCGGCGGCAGCGCGCGCCCCGAAACGCGGCGGATGCGGTTCGCCTTGAAGCCGACCATGCTCAGCGATTCGCAGTCGCCGAGGACGGGCGGCAACTCGGTGAACGGGTTGTTCGAGGCGAACAGAATGCGCAGACGGCGCAGCTTCGCCAGGTCGTCCGGCAACGACGTGAGCGCATTGCCCGAGAGGTCGAGCACCTCCAGGCTGTCGGCGAGGTCGAAGATCTCGCGCGGAAATTCGCTCAACCCGCAGGCGAGCTTGAGCTGTCGTGCGCCGGCGAGTTGCCCGTCACGCAGTTGTTCGAGGGTAGCGGTCTTCACGCGTGAATTGAATCGAGTAATGGCAAGGAAGTCGCAAGCGCCGCGGCACAACGCAGCGCCGGCCATTGCAATTCTAGCGGGTCGCTCGCCTGGATCGCATCCTGGACTGCATTTTGGACTGCATGCGTCAGGAACGCGCCTGCTCGCTTGCGGCAGCTTGCTCATGGACGCTCGTCGCGGACCAGCCGCCGCCCAGCACCTTGTACAGCGTGACCTGGTTCGAGAGCTTCGCCAGCTCGTCGGTGACGAGTTGCTCCTGTGCGGTATAGAGCGTGCGCTGCGCGGTCAGCACGGTCAGGAAGCTGTCGGTGCCGGTCTTGTAGCGCGCCTGCGCGAGATCGTAGTAATCCTGCGCCGATTTCACGTAGTCGCGGTCCGCCGCGACCTGATCGACATAAGTCGCGCGCCCCGCCAGTGCGTTCGACACTTCCTTGAATGCCGTCTGGATCGCCTTTTCGTAGTCGGCCACGTCGATATCCTTCTCGATCTTCGCAACGTCGAGCGACGCCTTGTTGCTGCCGTAATCGAAGATCGGCATCGTGATCGTCGGCGCGAACGTCCACGCGCCCGTGCTCGCCTTGAAGAGTTGCGAGAGGCTCGTGCTGGCCGTGCCGGCGCTCGCCGTCAGCTCGATCTTGGGAAAGAACGCGGCGCGTGCGGCGCCGAGATTTGCGTTCGCCGCCTTGAGCGTATGCTCGGCCTCGATGATATCGGGCCGCCGCGCGAGCAGATCGGACGGGATGCCCGCATCGACGTCGGCGAACATGGCGTCGCTCTCGAGCAGCGTGGACCCGGTGGCAAAGTCATCGGGCAACGGGCAGCCAATTTCGGCGATCAGATTGTTACGGTCCTGCGCGACCGCGCGCGTGTATGACGCCACGCTCGCGCGTGCGCTCGCCAGCGAGGTCTGCGCCTCGCGCACGTCCTGAAGCGACGCGCTGCCGATCTTCATCATGCTCACCGTGAGGTCGTACGTGCTCTGGTCGGCCGCGGCGGTGTCGGTCGAGACCTTCAGCAAGGTCTCGTCGGAGAGCAATTGCAGATAGTCGGTCGCCACATCGGCCACGAGCGAAAGCTGCGTGCTGGTGCGCGAGGCCTGCGTCGACAGATAGTTTTCGAGCGCCTGGCGCTTCAGGCTCCGGATGCGCCCGAAGAAGTCAATTTCCCACGACGTCGTGCCGACCGAAACGGTATTCGAGTGGCTGACCGCGCCATCGGTGCGCGTGTTCGTGAGCGAGCCGCCGGCGTCGATCGTCGGCGCCAGTTCCGCTCGCGTGATGCGGTACTGCGCCTCGTACTCGGCCACCTGCAGCGCCGCGACACGCAGGTCCCGGTTGTGGTCGAGTGCGAGCGCGATCAGCTCCTGCAGGCGCGGGTCCTTGAAGTAATCGCGCCAGCCGATGTCGGCCGCGTTCGGTGCTGCAGGTGACGTGGCAGGCGTAGCCGCCGATGCACCTGCGTCGTACGCGGCGCCCGTTGGCCACGTGGTGGCGACTGGCGCCGCGGGCCGCTGATAAACCGGGTCGAGAGAACACGCACTCAATGCTGCCGCACAGAGCACGGATAGAAGCTTCAATTTCATTCCTGGTCCTTTGCGGGCTGCATGGCTTCGCCGTCGCCATGCTCCTTGAACAGCCGGCGCACGACGATGAAGAACACGGGCACGAAGAAGATGGCGAGCGCCGTCGCCGCGATCATCCCGCCGGCAACGCCGGTTCCGATCGCATGGCGCGCGGCCGAGCCCGCGCCGGTGCTGATCACGAGCGGCAGCACGCCGAACACGAACGCCAGTGAGGTCATCAGGATCGGCCGCAGACGCTGGTGCGCCGCTTCGAGCGTGGCCTCGACGAGCCCGCGGCCCTGCTCCTGGAGGTCTTTCGCGAATTCGACGATCAGAATCGCGTTCTTGGTTGCGAGGCCGATGGTCGTCAGCAGGCCGACCTTGAAATAGACGTCGTTCGACAGCCCGCGCAAATGCGCGCCCAACAGTGCGCCAAGCACGCCGATCGGCACAACGAGAATGACCGCGAGCGGCACCGACCAGCTTTCGTACAGCCCCGCGAGGCACAGGAACACCACGATCAGCGAAATCGCATACAGATAGGTGGCCTGCGAACCGGCAAGCACTTCCTGGTACGATTGCCCCGTCCACTCGATGCCGAATCCGGCGGGCAACTGCTTCGCGAGGTTTTCGACGGCAGCCATCGCCTGGCCGGTGCTCACACCGGGCGCTGGCTGTGCGCTCATCTGCATCGCCAGTTCGCGGTTGTAGCGTTCGATCTGCGGCGGCCCGAACGTCCAGCGCGTGGTGGCGAACGCGGAGAACGGCACCATCTGGCCGTCGTAGCCCGATGTCGTCGTGGACGAGGTAGACGTCGAGCCCGAAGTCGAACTCGACGACGAACTCGAGGATGACGAAGTACTCGACGACGACGTATCCGCGCGCACGTACCATTGCCCGATGTCGTCCGGCATCATCCGGTACGGTGCGTCCGCCTGCACGTAGACCTTCTGGATGCGCCCGGTATCGATGTAGTTGTTCACGTACGCAGAGCCAAACGCGGTGGACAGCGTCGTGTCGACATCGGCGATCGACAGCCCGAGCGCACTCGCCTTTTCCCGGTCGATATCGACGTAGAGCTGCGGCGTATCTTCGAGGCCCGCGGGACGCGTCATTGCGAGCGACGGATCCTTCGCGGCCAGCGCGACGAACTGGTTACGCGCTTTCAGCAGCTTGTCATGACCCTGGCCCGCACGGTCCTCGATCTCGAAGTCGAGGCCACTTTGCGTGCCGAGACCATGAATCGCGGGCTCGTTCATCACGAAGACCTGTGCATCGCGATTGCCCGCGAAAGCCGCGTTTGCGCGATTGATCACCGCCTGCGCGCTATCGGTCGATCCGCGCTGGCTCCAGTCCTTCAACTGGACGAACGCGAGCGCATTGTTCTGCCCTTGCCCGTTGAAGCTGAATCCGTTCACGGCCATCACGTGCGTCACCGCGGGCTGCTTCAGGAAATACTGCTCGACGGCTGCCACGGTCTTCAGCGTCTTCGAAGAAGGCGTGCCGACCGGCGCCGAAATCGACACCATGATCGAGCCCTGATCCTCCTCCGGCAGATACGACGAAGGCAGCGTCACGTACAGAATGCTGACCACGCCCGCGATGAGTGCATAGCCGAGCATCCAGCGCGCGGGCTTTGCCACCACGCGCGCAAGCGTGGCGCTATAGCGCGCGTTGCTCTTCGTGAAGAAGCGATTGAACGCGCCAAGCAAGCCACGGCTCTGCGCGTGTTCGACGGCCGACGGGTTCAGCAGGCTTGCGCAGAGCGCGGGCGTGAGCGTCATGGCGAGCAGCACCGAGAGCACCATCGCCGAAACAATGGTGACCGAGAACTGGCGATAGATCGCGCCGGTCGAGCCGGAAAAGAAGGCCATGGGGATGAAGACGGCGGTCAGCACCGTCGTCACGCCCACGAGCGCGCCGGTGATCTGGCCCATCGCCTTCTTCGTCGCCGCCTTCGCGTCGAGCTTTTCCTCGGCCATGATGCGCTCGACGTTCTCGACGACAACGATCGCGTCGTCCACGAGCAGGCCGATCGCGAGCACCATGGCGAACATCGAAAGCACGTTGATCGAGAAGCCGATCGCCGACATCACGCCCAGCGTGCCGAGCAGCGCGACCGGCACGACGATCGTCGGAATCAGCGTCGCACGCAGGTTCTGCAGGAACAGATACATCACGAGGAACACGAGGATCACCGCTTCGAAGAGCGTCTTCATGACCTCCTCGATCGAGATCTTCACGAACGGCGTAGAGTCGTACGGATACGCAATCGCCACATCCTTGGGCAATTGCGGCTGCAGCTCTACGAGCTTCGCGCGCACGGCCTTCGCGACCGCCATGGCGTTCGCGCCAGTCGATAGCTTGACGGCCAGCGCGGCCGCCGGCTTGCCGTCGAGCCGCGAGGACGTGTCGTATGAATCGCCGCCCACCTCGACGCGCGCGACGTCTTTGAGCCGAACCTTCGAGCCGTCGCTATTCACGCGCAGGAGAATGTCGCCGAACTGGTCGGCCGTGGTCATCAGGCTCGACGCCGAGATCGTCGCGTTGATCGCCTGGGAACCCGTAGCAGGCGCGCCACCGAGTTCGCCGACGGAAAGCTGCACGTTCTGGTTGGTGACCGCAGTCGTCACGTCGGACGCGGTGACGCCAAAGCTGCGCAGCTTCACGGGATCGAGCCAGATCCGCATGGCATGCTGCGCGCCAAAGAGCGTGACGTCGCCCACACCGTTGATCTGGGTAAGCGGGTCCTCGATCTGCGTGGCGATGACATTGCCGAGGTCGATCGAATTGAGCGTGCCTCCCGGCGACGAGAGCGCGACGATCATCAGAAAGTCGCTCGACGCCTTCGCCACCTGCACGCCCTGCTCCTGTACCGTCTCCGGCAGCGAGGCGGTGGCCTGGGTCACCTTGTTCTGGACCTGCACCTGCGCGATGTCCGGATTCGTGCCCGGCTTGAACGTCAGATTGATGGTCGCCTGCCCCGCGCCGCTGCTCGTCGACGACATGTACAGCAGGTTATCGATGCCGGAAAGCTTCTGCTCGATCACCTGGGTGACGGTCTTTGCGACCGTGTCGGCGGAGGCGCCCGGATAGGTCGCCGTGACCTGCACCGAAGGCGGTGCGATGGTCGGATATTGCTCGATCGGCAGCGTAGTGGTCGCCGCGCCGCCGATCAACATGATGACGATCGCAACGACCCACGCGAGGATTGGGCGCTGGATGAAGAAACCTGCCATGCACCCTCCTTACGATGCCGCAGCAGACGAGGCTGCAACCGCGGTGGCCGAATCCGCGGCCACGTGAACCGCCACGCCGGCCTGCACCTTCTGCAGCCCGCTCACGATCACGCGATCGCCGGCCTTCAGTCCGCTCGTGACGATCCACTGGTCTGCGTAGGCATTGTCCGCGTGCACCGCAACCTGCTTCGCGTGTCCGGTCGCATCGACGACCCATACGCTCGCGCCGCCGTCCGAAGCGCGCGTGACCGCGAGCTGCGGAACGAGCAGCGCGCTCGTGCTCTCGCCCTCGTCGAGTTGCGCGCGCACGAACATGCCGGGCAGCAGTTCACCCTCCGGGTTCGGGAAGACCATGCGCAGCGTGACCGAGCCCGTCGTCGCGTCGACGGTGATGCCCGAAAACTGCAGCACGCCCGCGTGGGCGTACGGCGTGCCGTCCTCCATCACCAGTTGCACCGCCGCGCCCGTGCCCGAGCGCTTGAGCCGGCCCGAGGCAAACGCCTTGCGCAAGCGCAGCCAGTCGGCGCTCGAGCGCGTAACGTCGAGGTACATCTCGTCGTATGCCTGAATGGTGGCAAGCGCGGTGGTCTGCTCCGAGGTCACGAGCGCGCCTTCGGTCACCGACGAAGCGCCGATGCGGCCTGAAATGGGCGCCGTGATCCGCGTGTAGCCGAGATTGATGCGCGCCGACTCGAGCGACGCGCGATCGGCGATCACGTCGGCCTCGTCCTCGCGAACGGCCGCGATCGCGTCGTCGTTATCCTGCGCGCTGACCGCGTTGATCTTCACGAGCTGCGTGTAGCGGTCGGCTTTCGTCTTTGCGGAAGCGAGCGTTGCCTCCGCCTTGGCGAGCGTGCCGCGCGCCTGATCGTACGTCGCCTGGTAGGTGGCCGGATCGATCTGGTAGAGCACCTGCCCCGCCTTCACGTCCGAACCCTCGACGAAGAACCGCTTCTGCACGATGCCGCCAATCTGCGGCCGCACATCCGAAACCTTGAGCGACGAAAGCCGGCCCGAAAGCTCGGCCGTCATTACGATGCGTTGCGGTGCGAGCGTCTTGACGCCGACTTCGACGCTCTGGCTCGCGGGGTTCGCGGGCATCCCGGCGTCGTGACGTTGACAGCCGACGATCAATATGACGGTCGAGCAGAAAAGCGCCGTGCCCAGGCGTAGGCTTTTCCTGCTCCACCCCTCTCTTGCATGAATCTGTTGTGGCATATATCCCATCGAATCGCGTGTTGACTCGCGTTGCCGGAACATAGGCAGGCGCGAAGCCATTGACTCGCAGTACTAAGCGGTTGAAGTCTTGCAGCCCGGAAAGGCTGATGCCTCGTTGCGCATCAGCTTCCAACCCTGAATTGGTAGTTTCCGGTCACATAACTAAACTGAACGGTATGGTTTATAATGGAACGATCGATGGCTGTCAATCGCCTTACCCGGCAACGAATGTTTCAATCCATGACGGGCCAGGGTATTGGCGTGGGCGCTCGCGTCCCAGCCCGAGAGCGAGTGAGGAAGGGAGACCCATGAGAAAGAAGACCGAAGAAAAGCGTCAATCCATCATCGAAGCCGCGCTGGCCGTGTTCCGGGACGTCGGCTTCGAGCAGGCGTCGATGACGCAAATCGCGGCTCGTTCGGGCGCGTCGAAGGCGACGCTGTATAGCTATTTCGAATCGAAAGAGGCGTTATTTGCTGAAACAATGACGAGCCGCGCCGGAACGGAAATCCGCCATGCGTTCAGTCAGCTGACGCTCGATATACCGCCAGGCGAGTCGCTCGTCGCGTTTGGGATCCACTACCTGACGGCAGTGCTGCAGCCCTCTTTTCTCGCGACACGCCGCCTGTGCTATCAGGAGGTCGACCGGTCGAACGTGGGCCGGGCCCTGTACGAATCGGGTCCGAAACGGGGATTGATGCATGTGCGCGACTTTCTGGCCAGCGCGATCGAGGCGGGCACGATTCGGCCGTGTGACGCAGGCGTCGCCGCGCACCATCTGCTGGCGCTTCTCGAAGCCGAGTTGGTCGAAATCGCGACGCTTGGCTATGAGGTCAAAGCCTCGCGCGCGAAATTGCTGGAGGTCGTGAACCGGGCAATCGACGTATTTCTCGCGGGCTATGCCGTGGCAGCGCCGCAGGCGAACCGCAAGGGTCCGCCGAAGGCAAAATAATGACGGGCTTGGTGAGCCCAAGCCGCATCAGCAAGGCGCGACATGCGGAATCATCGCCGCCTGCCCGCGCAGCACGCCGACTTCGTCGATCAGTTGCCATACAGTCGCGCGCTCGATCCAGAAGCGCTGCCCTGACTTCGTGATGCGGATGCCGCGATAGTCTTTCACGAAGCCTTCGCGCGTCACCGAATCGAGAAATGCCTGCCGCTCGCTACGCTCGGGCGCCTGCGCGGAAAGACGCGAAGGCAGCGCCGTGATTTCGTCCCAGTCGTAGCCGAAGATCGCTTGTGCGCGACGATTGCCATACATGAACACGGGGTCCGCCTGCGTGCCGTGCGCAAGCAATCCGAACGGCGCGTGCTCGTAGAGCCAGGCCGCGCCCTCGGTGTCGCTCATGCCTTCGGGCACGAGCGCAACGCCCACCAGGCGGCGATAGCTGTTTGCGAGAAGGCGAAAAAATTCGGTTTCCGTGTTCGGCGACATTCAGACTGGCTCCTTCGATTCGAGGGGTTGCTTGCGCGTTGCGCAATTCTATCAATCGCGAGTGAAAGCGCGCGCCCAGCCCAGCGGCACATACCGCCGACACAAACGCGATAAAAACGGATACGTGGGCGCGTCAGGCAAGCTGGAATACGACCGGAACGCCGAGCTGGGTGTCGCTGCATCCGTCGCTTCACCGTCCCTCGCCTCAACCGCATCTCGCCACGTTGGACAGCTAGTTATTTCGCAAACCTTATTATTTCATCCGACCTGATTTTGTCACGAATATGCCTGATCGATCGCGTGTCGTGCCCTCCAGATCGCCGCTTCCCATGACGCGACGGTTTCAACTTTCGAAGGGCTACGCAATTGCCGATCTGTAGTTCGCGGCGCCGCCCGCGCGCAAGGTACTTGCAACGGCTTACGTATGACGAAAGGCGGCGAAATGCGCTAAAGCTCAAGAAGGGCAGGCTCGAGCCGTAATAAGGAGGTCGGCGCGTCATGCGCCTTGCATTTACAGCCATTCGACCCCCATGAAACTCAGCCGCAAGATTCCGCTCGCTTTCGCAGCCTCCCTCACCCTCATGTCGGCGGGTGCGTTCTACGGCATCCACACGCTCAATCAGGCCATCGATACCTACCGCACCACCGTGCAGGACGCCGCCGCGAACGAGCGCATGGTGTCGGCCACGCTCGTCGAGTTCAAGCTGCAGGTGCAGGAGTGGAAAGACACACTCCTGCGCGGCAAGGACCCGCAAAAACTCGATCGTTACTGGAGCGCGTTTCAGAAGCGCGAGCGCACCGTGAACGATCTCGCCGCCGCGCTCGAAACGAAGCTGCCCGAAGGCGAAGCGCGCACGCTCGTCGCGCAGTTCGCCGAGGCGCACGAGGCGATGGGCCAGGGGTATCGCAAGGGCTTCGAGGCATTCAAGGCGGCGGGCGCCGATCCCGTTGCGGGCGATACCGTGGTCGCCGGCGTCGATCGCGCGCCGGCCCAACTGCTCGACCGCGCCGCGCAGACCATTGCCGCCGCCAACGCGCAAGTGGCCGCACAGGCCGCGGTGCAGGCCGCGCAAGCCACCCTCGTGAGCGCCGTGCTGATGGTGGTCGCGTTCCTGCTCGCGCTGGCGGGCGGCGTGCTGTTCAGCCGCACGGTAACGAGCCCGCTGGGCCGCGCCGTGGAGTTTGCGCGCGAGGTCGCCGACGGCGACCTGTCGACCGATCTGCATGCGCATGGCGACGACGAAACCGCGGAACTGCTCACGGCGCTCGCGAAAATGCAGACGAGCCTCGCGCGCGTGGTGAGCGAGGTCCGCGCCAACGCCGAAGGCGTGGCAACGGCGAGCGCACAGATCGCCTCGGGCAACCAGAATCTGTCCTCGCGCACCGAAGAGCAGGCGGCGTCGCTCGAAGAAACGGCCGCGAGCATGGAAGAGCTGACGTCGATCGTACGCATGAACGCGCAGAATGCGGAGCACGTCAGCGCGCTTGCGGGTACGGCGGCGCAGACTGCGGCGCGCGGCGGCACGGTGATGCGCGGCGTGGTCGGCACGATGCAGTCCATTGCGGACAGTTCGAGCAAGGTCGGCGAGATCATCGGATTGATCGACGGCATCGCGTTCCAGACCAATATTCTTGCGCTCAACGCCGCCGTCGAAGCGGCGCGGGCGGGCGAGCGAGGCCGCGGTTTCGCCGTTGTCGCGGGCGAAGTCCGCACGCTCGCGCAGCGCAGCGCGAGCGCGGCGCGCGAGATCAAGGCGCTCGTCGAGCACTCGAAAGAACACGTCGAAAGCGGATCGTCCCAGGTGGCCGACGCCGGCCACATCATCGACGAGATCGTCGAAGCCGTGCAGCGGGTTTCCGGCACCGTGCAAGACATTTCGACGGCGTCGCGCGAACAGTCGACGGGCATCGAGCAGGTGAACATCGCCGTCACGCAAATGGACGAGGTCACGCAGCAGAACGCGGCGCTCGTGGAGGAGGCATCGGCGGCGACGTATGCGCTGGCCGAGCAGGCGCACGCGCTTCGCGAGACCGTGGCCGCGTTCAGGCTCAGGGAGGGCGCCATCGCCTGACTTCACGCGCATGTCGCGCGCGCCCTGGGGGACATAACCGCCGCGGCATGTCCGGCATCTTGCGGGCGAGGCTCCGTTGGCGAGCGGGTAATCGTCGCGTACGAATGCGGCGACAAAGCACTCGACGCAGAGCACGGCGCCCCGGTGCTGTTTTCGGGCGCCGATCTCGTACCCGCGCCGCGCCACGTCAAGCGTCTCGCGCGCATCGAGGCTCGCGTCCTCGCGCTCTGAGCCTGTTCCCCGGCTGGTCTGTGCAACGCAGGCTGGCCGTCACTGACTGACACGCCCGGCCGCGGCTCGCCGTGCGGCTCGGGCGGCCACCGCCGCCGTGTTCGCGCTCTAATTTTGTGAGGCGATACGCCGCACAAAAACTTCGCTCCCATTGCTTGAAAGCAAATCTTACGAAATGTAAACTTGGTGCAAGCTTTGGATTCGGAAGCAGTCTTCCCGGGGCGCCCCTCGAACCTCGAGTCAATCCATCGGTAATTTAGTCATCCTTTATTTCATTGCCAGGGAGAAAACCATGAACACGTACATCAACCGACTCAACGCCTCGTTCGCGATTGCCGGCCTCCTCATGATGGCGCCGTTCATGGCCATGGCCCGCTTGCCAATGCCGAGCACCGCCCCGCATGGCGAATCCCTCGTCAAGAAGCGTACGTCGAACCGCGTCGCCGATGAGGAGCGTCGCGCCAGCGAATCCGGTGGAAGTGAATCCGTTAGTGAGTGATCAACATTCCTAAGGAAATTTCATCTCACTTCCTCTTTTCTTGAACGCTATTTGGAGCATTCACCATGAAAGCGAAAGTCACGACATTCTTCATTATTGCCGCCCTGCTCGCAACGACAGGCACCGCGTTCGCATCGCAGCCTGAACACCGCCCTGGCAACCCGCCGCCCACGTCGATCGAAAGAGCCAACCGTCCGGTCGGTGCGATTCCGCATCGCGACTGGCATCGCGGCGACCGCCTGCCGCCTGAATATCGTGACCGGATTTTTGTGGTCGAAAACTGGAATCAGCATGGCCTGAAAGCGCCCCCGCGCGGCTACCATTGGGTCGGCGTAGCCGGCGACTACGTGCTCGTTGCCAGCACGACCGGCGTGATCTCAACGGTTCTGGCCGCCGGTACGCATTGATCATCGCGTTGTTTTTCCACGATTTGCCCGCTCTTCGCCGCCACGCGGCCGAGGGCCGGCAACCGCAGCGATCTGAAATCGAGCCGCAACGACGGCAAAAAAGCCTAGCTCTCGCAAATACCGGGCACGGCAACTTTCTGGAAGATATGCGGCGACGCGATCACCGAGGAAGGATAAGCGGCCAGACTCGACCGGAACGCCGGCGCAGAGAACGCCGCCCGAAAATGCGCCGTGGATTCCCAGACAGCGTAATTCATATAAGCCGGCTGCTCTCCAAGCGCACGATGGAGCTGCGTTGAAATAAAACCGGGTTGCTGCTTCATGAACGCAGCGTCGTTCTGCCAGGCCTCGAGAAACTTCGCCTCATCGGCCAGATCCAGTGTGAAAACGTTCACGAGCACAACGGGCTCGGCGTCAACGGCAAGTTGACGTTCGATCGGGAAGGAAGGATCAAGCGGTCGCAATTGCAGCATGGTGCACTCCAGATTCTAAAAGCATGATGTCAAACGGTCATGGCCAATTTATAGTAAATTGACATGATGATGTCAATTTAGAAATAGGGTGACATATGCGCGAACCTGCGAGAACACCGGCCGGCGAATTCCTGTCGAGCATCATGCTCGATCTCTTCCGGCTCAATAGCGGACTGCTCACCTCGGGCGACCGCCTGGTCGAGGGCCTCGGGCTCACGAGCGCACGTTGGCAAATGCTTGGCGCCATCAGTGCCGCGGAGCGGCCGCAGCCAGTGGCCTGGATCGCCCGGGATCTGGGGGCCAACCGGCAAAACGTGCAACGAATCGTGAACGACCTCGCCAACGACGGTCTGGTCCGCTTCGAGGCCAATCCCCACCACCGCCGCGCGCAGCTTGTTGTTTTGACCGACGAGGGCCGGCAAGCCTTCGAAGCGGCCATGCGTCTTCAGGCCCCCTGGGTCAACCGCCTCTCCGAGGGCGTGACCGTCAACGAAATCAAGACCTTGCACCGCGTCATCATGAAATTGCAGGCGAATCTGGACCCCATGGCCGGAGCCGACGAACCCGATTGATCGCCCGGCGCTGCTTGCGCATGCAATGTGCTACAGCAGGGCATCGTTCCCATCCGCGAGGCGAGGCCTACGCATGTCCACCATTGCCCTCATTGTCGTGACGGTCGCGGTGACGCTCGTCGTCATCCTGGTGATTGCGAACCTCACGAGCGGCGAAAAGAAGATCGAGCACAAGATCAACCGGCTTTACGCGAGCGACAGTCCGCAGTTCATCCGCTCGATGGGGCTGCTGCTCGGGCCGCCTGTCGTGGGAGGCAACCGCTTCGACGCGCTCCTGAACGGCGACGAAATCTTTCCGTCGATGCTGGCGGGCATCCGCTCGGCCCAGCACACCATCACCTTTGAGACCTTCATCTACTGGTCCGGCGCGATTGGCGAGGAAATCGCGCGTGCGCTGTCCGACAAGGCGCGCGCGGGTATCGCCGTGCACGTGCTGCTCGACTGGGTTGGCTCGTCGAAGATGGACAGGCGTTATCAACGGATGCTGCGCGAGGCGGGCGCCCAGCTCGTGCTGTATCACAAGCCCCACTGGACCGGCCTCGGCCGCATGAACGACCGCACCCACCGCAAGTTGCTCGTGATCGATGGACGCGTCGGTTTTACGGGGGGCGTGGGTATCGCGGACGAATGGACCGGGCACGCGCAGGACGAGAAGCATTGGCGCGACACGCACTTTCGCATCGAAGGCCCGGCGGTCGGACAAATGCAGGCGGTCTTCATGGACAACTGGGTCAAGTCGACGGGCAATGTGCTGCACGGCCCGCAGTACTTTCCCGCGATCGACGCCGCGGGCAACGGCCTCGCGCACGTGTTCAGCAGCTCGCCCTCGGGCGGCAGCGACGACATGGAGCTGATGTACCTCATGGCGATCACCGCCGCGGCGCGCTCCATCCATTTGTCGACGGCGTACTTCGTGCCGGACAAGCTGACGATCAACGCGATCGTCGAGGCGGTGAAGCGCGGCGTGAAGGTGCGCATCATCACGCCGGGCAAGCGCATCGACACCCACACGGTGCGCGAGGCGTCACGCGCGTGCTGGGGCGACCTGCTCGCGGCCGGCGGGGAGATGTACGAGTATCAGCCGACGATGTTCCACTGCAAGGTGATCGTCGTCGACGAATATCTGGTGTCGGTCGGCTCGACCAACTTCGACAGCCGCTCGTTCAAGCTCAACGACGAGGCCAATCTCAACATCTACGACCGCGATTTCGCGCGCCAGCAGACGGCCATTTTCGACGCCGACGTCGCCCTCGCCAAACGCATCACGCTTGAAGACTGGCGCCGCCGGTCGTTCAGGGAAAAGCTGCTCGAACACGCGGCCGCCCTGCTCGATTCGCAGCTGTGACGCCTCCCGCGAGCGCGGCGATGCCAATCGACAACGAAGCGCAGATCGCCGACAATCGGTGCCCGACATCGGGCAGTCGACAAAGCAATCAGAAAAAAGGGACCGCAATCCATGCTGCACATCGAGGATCTGGTCGCTCCGCCAGAGGGGTTTCTGCGCGACGAGCCGGAGGGGGCGGAGTTTTACCAGGCCTTTCAGACGGCCCGGCTGGATGATTTCAGCTTCGGTTATTTCGCCGTGTACCGGGACAGCGCGCTCGTTACCGTGGCGCCCTACTTCGTGATGGATTTCCGGCTCAACACGCTGCTTCCCAGCGGCTGGCTGAAGCGCAGCTTGAGCTGGGTCCGCTTCAAGCTGGCCTGCATCGGGCATCCGACCGTCGATGCCGGCCGCATCCAGGGCGAAGTCTCGCAGGAGACGCTCGCGGCCATCAGCACGGCGCTTGCGAAGAAAGGGAGCCTGCTCGCGTACAAGGGTTTCGCCGAAGACTTGCCGCTGCGCGGCTTCGTGGCCGCAAAAGGCCTGCCGGTGCCCGTGCTGTCGATCGGCCCGGACTACTACCAGGCCATGAAGAGCGACCGCAGGAACCTGCTCAAGCGCAAACTGAAGAAAGCCGCCCCGTTGCGCTATGAAGAATGCGTGGGTCTGCCCGATCACCTCGTCGCCAGCGTGTATGCGCTCTATCTGAACACCTGGCAAAAGGCCGAGTTGAAGTTCGAGAAGCTCACGCCGGAGTATTTCGCCAATACCCGCAGCCTTAGCCATTATCTGCTGTACTTTCTCGACGACGAGTTGATTGGCTTCACCCAGTTGATCGGCAAGGGACGGCACCTCGTCAACCGCTATATCGGGCTCGACTACGACAAGAGTCAGCAATACGGTTTGTATTTCGCCATGTTCATTCGCACGGTCGAATTCGGCATTCGGGAAGGCTTCGAGGAAATCGAGCTGGGCGCGACGTCCTACGAGTTCAAACGCATTCTGGGCGCCCGCCAGATTCCCACCTGGAATCACTATCGGCACAACAACGCGTTCGTCAACTGGCTGCTCGGCAAGCTGCGCAGCGTGCTGGAACCGTCGGAGTCCGAACTGCGTTAGCGCGCGCCGGATGGGCCCGGTGCGCGTGGGTGCCGGCGACACGCGTTACAGGCGATAATGTGCCAAATGCAATCGACTTGAGAAACGGAGTAAGAATGAGCAAGCAAGGCTTCACCACTGGCATCGTTCACGGCGACAGGATCGCGGGCACCGAGCACGGCGGCGTGCGCCAGCCGATTCATACGTCCGTGCAATATGGTTTCGAGCGCGTCGAGGACCTGATCGGCGTGTTTCAGGGCACGAAGAAAGGCGGTTTCAACTACGCGCGGCAAGGCACCCCGACGACCGCCGCGCTCGAGCGCAAGATCACGAGCCTGGAAGGCGGTAGCGGCACGGTCTGCTTCAGCACCGGCATGGCCGCGATCACGGCAACCTTCCTCACGCTCCTGCGCGCGGGCGATCATCTCGTGTCGAGCCGCTATGTGTTCGGCAATACCAACAGCCTGTTCGGCACATTGCGCACGCTCGGCGTGGAAGTCACGACCGTCGATGCCTGCGACGCCGCAAACGTGAAGAACGCCATCCAGCCGAATACGCGCATGGTGTTCGTCGAAACCATCGCAAATCCGGGCACGCAGATTCCCGACCTGCAAGGCATCGGCGAGCTGTGCCGCGAGCGCGGCATTGTCTACGTCGTCGACAACACGATTACCTCGCCCGCTTTGTTCCAGCCGAAGGCGGTTGGCGCGAGCCTCGTCATCAACTCGTTGACGAAGACCATCGCGGGCCATGGCGCCGCGCTCGGCGGCGCGGTGACCGATACGGGCCTGTTCAACTGGAGCGCGTACCCGAACATCGCCGACGACTACCGGCGTTCGGCGGCGAAAGATCAGGGGCTCCTGCAGATCCGCAAGAAGGGCCTGCGGGACATGGGGGCATCGTTGTCGTCCGAGCAGGCGCACGCCATCGCGATGGGCGCGGAAACGCTCGCCCTGCGCGTGAAGCAAAGCAGCGACAATGCGCTCGCACTCGCGCAGTTTCTCGAACGCCATGCCGCCATTGGCAAGGTGTTCTATCCGGGCTTGAAGAGCCATCCGCAATACGAGGTCGCACAGGCGCTCTTCAAGGGCGCGTCGTGGCTGCTCTCGTTCGAACTGCTCAACGTGGAGCGCATGATCGACGTCGTCAACGCGCTCGAACTGCCGATCAAGGCGACCGGCCTCGGCGACACGCGCACGCTCATCATTCCCGTCGCGCCGACGATCTTTTTCGAAGCCGGGGCGCAAACGCGCAAGGCGATGGGCATCTCCGACGGCATGCTGCGGCTATCGGCGGGCATCGAGGATATCGACGACCTGATTGCGGACTTCTCGCAGGCGCTCAAGCTGGCGGCCTGACGCCGGAAGCATCGATGTCGTGAACGGGGCCAGCGCACGCTGGCCCTCCGCGTTTGCAGCGCTTACGGATTGAAGCGTTTCGCCTCGTCGCGCCAGTAGTGCTGCTGTTGCCAGCCCAATAGCCGTTTGAGCTTCTCGTTGCTAAGCAGCGTCTCGAACTCGCCGAGGGCCTTCTTGACCGGCACGCCCGGATAGTAGCGATCCAGCAGCGTCTGGGTCGGCAAGTCGGACGACACGTCGTCCGCCGCGACATTCATGATCTCGAAGCCGAGGCCGTCCGTTTCGATGGCGAGGCGGCACGCGTTGGCGAGATCTCGCCCGTCGATATAGCTCCACGCAATGCGCTTGCGCAGCGCGGGGTCCTTGAGCCACGTGGAGAACTTCGCGTAGTCCTCGGGATCGAGCACGTTGCCGATGCGAAAACAGTAGATGTCCGACCCGGTGCGCGCCTGGAATGCCTTCGCGGTCACTTCGTTGACCACTTTCGAGGTGGCGTAGCTGTCCATCGGGTCCACCGGATAGTTCTCATCGAGCGGAAAGTACGCGGGATCGCGATGCCGGTGCGCGAACACCACGCCGTAAGTCGTCTCGCTCGAGGCCACGATCACCTTGCGGACCCCCAGCTTCGCAGCGGCGTCGAGGATGTTGTAGGTCCCCATCACGTTGATGCGGTAGACCTCGTTATCGGTCGTCAACATGATGCGGGGAATCGCCGCGAAGTGAACGATCGCGTCGATCGGTTTCGGCTCCAGGTCGTCGGCGAATTCCACCGGCGCCGTGGTCGATGCGATCGCATTGAAAACCTGGCCCGCGTCGGTGATGTCCGTGATCAGCGTGCGCGCGGTGCGCTTCGGCATAGGCACACGGTCCAGATTCAACACTTCGTAGCCGTGCGCTACCAGGTTCTCGACCACCCATTTGCCGGCAAGGCCGCTGCCGCCGGTCACTATCACTCGCTTTGTCATCTGTCTCTCTCCTGTTCGTGGCGTCATTCCAGCCTCTGCAAACGCGCACGTTACCGCAAACATTGGCCGGCTGTAATGACCACCGCTTCCTTTCCAGCCGGATGGATTGTCTACGGTGGGGGAGACAAAAAAGGGGCTTCACGCGCCCGATTGCGCGGGCGCAGCGACCGCAGTCTGCCGATTGAACCGCTCCGCCAGAAAATCGATGAACGCACGCGCACGCGCCGATTGATTGCGCTTGTTCGGGTAATACACGAACAAATCGGCAAGCGGCTGCACGAACTCAGGCAGCACGACGCGCAACCGCCCGCTCTCCAGATACTTCGCGAGGTCCCACTCCGAGCGAAGCAGAATGCCGTGCCCGTCGAGCGCCCAGCCAAGCACGATATCGCCGTCGTTGCTCGACAGCATGCCGTGCACCTTCACCGAATGCGCCTCGCCACCGCGCGCGAGGCGCCATATGCCGTAGGCGTTATCGTTCTGTCGATGCACGATGCACTGATGATTGGCGAGATCGCCGAGCGTTGCGGGCGTGCCCTGCGTCTCCAGATAGCGCGGCGACGCGCACAGCAAGCGGCGGTTCGTCATGATGCGCCGCGCAATGAGCCGCTTGTCGGGCAACTCGCCAAAACGGATCGCCAGATCCACGCCGCTTTCGACGAGGTCGATCGGCCGGTCGGTGACATCGAGCTGCACTTCGACATGCGGATTCCGCCGCGCAAACTCCGAAACGAGCGGCGCGATCGTCGTGCGCCCAAAGCCGAGCGTCGCGTTCACACGCAGCAAGCCGCGCGTCACGGAGCGGCTCGACGACACCACATCCTCCATTTCCTTCACTTCGGCGAGAATTCGCGTCGCGTAGTGCAGAAAGGTCTCGCCTTCGGCGGTCAGGCTCACGCTGCGGGTGGTCCGGTTGACGAGCCGCACGCCCAGGCGCGCCTCGAGCTGCGCGAGCCGCTTGGTCGCCGCCGGCGGCGTGATGTCCATGTCCCGCGCAACGCTTGAAAGGTTTCCGTAACGTCCGAGCAGGACGAAAAACGCCAGGTAGGAGGTCAGGTCATTCTTCACCGCAAGTTAATAAAGATGTGAAAACAAGTGAATCATAGTACCGATCCGGGCGCATAACCTAGCGTCTCCCACAGCCAGCTCATCGCGAACGACCGCGAGAACGCCCGCGCATGCTGGCCGTGCCACCAGGAGACACCCGTGAGAATCGTTGAAATCCGCGAAAAAACCGTGCCGATCAGTTCCTCGATCCGCAACGCCTATATCGACTTCAGCAAGATGACGCTCAGCCTCATCGCCGTGGTCACCGACGTGATCCGCGACGGCAAGCCCGTCATCGGCTATGGCTTCAACTCGAATGGCCGCTATGGCCAGGGCACGCTGATGCGCGAGCGCTTCATCCCGCGCATTCTCGAAGCCGATCCCGCCTCGCTCGTGAACGACGCCGGCGACAACCTCGACCCGCACAAGATCTGGGCGACGATGTTCACCAACGAGAAGCCGGGCGGCCACGGCGAGCGCTCGGTTGCGATCGGCACGATCGACATGGCGGTGTGGGACGCCGTGGCAAAGATCGAAGGCAAACCGCTGTTCCAGCTGCTCGCCGAGCGCTACGGCAACGGCCAGCCCGACCGCAAGATCTTCGTGTATGCGGCGGGCGGTTACTACTACCCAGGCCAGGACCACAACAAGCTCAAGGACGAAATGCGCAGCTATGTCGACCGCGGCTACACGGTCGTGAAGAAGAAGATTGGCGGCGCGTCGCTCGACGAGGACCTGCGCCGCATCGATTCGATTCTGAGCGTGCTGGGCGACGGCCAGAAGCTTGCCGTCGACGCCAACGGCCGTTTCGATCTGGACAACGCGATCCGGTACGCGAAAGCGCTCTCGCAATACGACCTGTTCTGGTACGAGGAGCCGGGCGATCCGCTCGACTTCGAATTGCAGGCGACGCTGCGCAACTACTACGACAAGCCGATGGCAACCGGCGAGGATCTGTTCTCGATGCAGGATGCGCGCAACCTCATCCGCTACGGCGGCATGCGTCCCGACCGCGACTGGCTGCAGTTCGACTGCGCGTTGAGCTATGGCCTCGTCGAATATCTGCGCACGCTGGAGATGCTGCATCAGCACGGCTGGTCCGCGAGCCGCTGCATTCCGCACGGCGGCCATCAGATGTCGCTCAACATCGCGGCGGGCCTCGGGCTTGGCGGCAACGAGTCGTACCCCGATCTGTTCCAACCTTATGGCGGCTTCCCCGACGGCGTGAAGGTCGACAACGGCTACATCACGATGCCCAACCTGCCTGGCATCGGCTTTGAGGGCAAGGCCGACCTGTTTGCGCAAATGCAGAAGCTCGCGGCCTGACGCCGAAGCGAACAGTAAAGCGCGACCGAAAACACAACCGCTGCACGCATGGCGGTTGGCGGTCGCCCAAATCCACCCGGATGGCGCCATGCTCAGGAGACAGACATGCGGCCCTCGAAACTCAAAAAGTATCTTTCGAAGCTCTACATACAGGTCTTGATCGGCATCCTGGCGGGCATTCTCGTCGGCCACTTCTATCCGGATATCGGAGCCGATCTGAAACCGCTTGGCGACCTCTTCATCAAGCTGATCCGCATGGCGCTCGCGCCGATCATCTTCGCTTCGGTCGTCGTGGGCATTGCCCGGATGAACGATCTGCACGAGGCGGGCCGCGTAGGCGTGAAGGCGTTGCTCTACTTCGAAGTGGCTTCGACCATCGCGCTTCTCGTGGGCCTCGTCGTCGTAAACGTGATCAAGCCGGGCAGCGGCATGAACATCGATCCGGCGCACCTCGACAGCTCGGCGATCGCCAGCTACGCGCACGCGGCGCATGACCACACGGCCCTCGGGTTCCTCATGAGCATCGTGCCGAACAGCATCGTCGGCGCGTTTGCGAACGGTGAAATTCTGCCGATCATCTTTTTCTCGGTGCTGTTCGCCATTGCGCTGGCGAAGCTCGGCCCGCGGACCGCACCGCTCGTCGATATGCTCGACATGTTCTTGCAGGGCATGTTCGGCGTCGTGCGGATCGTCATGTATGTCGCGCCCGTGGGCGCGTTTGGCGGCATGGCGTTCACCATCGCGAAGTATGGGCTCGGCACGCTGGCGTCGTTTGGCGAGTTGATGCTTTGTCTGTACGTGACGTCGATATTCTTCGTCGTGGTGGTGCTCGGGCTCGTCATGCGCGTTTGCGGCTTTTCGCTGTGGAAGTATCTCCGCTATATCCGGGACGAAATCCTGATCACGTTCGGCACGGCGTCGACCGAGGCCGTGCTGCCGCAGATGCTCGTCAAGATGGAGAACCTCGGCTGTTCGCGTCCGGTTGTCGGCATGGTGTTGCCGACCGGCTATACGTTCAACGCGGACGGCACGGCGATCTATCTCACGATGGCGGCCCTCTTCGTGGCGCAGGCGATGAACATTCATCTCTCGCTGCTCGATCAGCTTGTCGTGCTGAGCGTTTTGCTGCTGACTTCGAAGGGGTCTGCCGGGGTGGCGGGAGCGGGGTTCGTTGCACTCGCGGCGACGCTCGCTTCGATGCATAAAATTCCGGTTTCCGGGCTCGTGCTGTTGTTGGGGGTCGATCGGTTTCTCAATGAAGCTCGTGCTGTGACGAATCTGATTGGGAATGGCGTTGCGACGATCGTGGTCGCAAGGTGGGAAGGTGCGATGGATGTTGCGCGGGCGCGGGCGGTTTTGAATGGCGAGGTTGAGGTTGAGTTTGGGGAGGCGGCGGGCGCTGGCGATATGTCTTTGCCTTGCGGTGAGGGTGTTCTGGACCTATAGCGGCTTCGACAAGGACGGGCAACGAACGCTGACGCCGCACGGCCACGCGGCGATCGAAAAACCGATTTGACGTCGAGACCGTGACGGGGCGCGCGAGCGTCGGCGGCCCCCTCTTGTCACGAACCTCGCCTGTTCGAAACGAGCAGGTCGGCAATCGCACCCGAGAGCGGCAATCCCGGGTGCTTTTCCAGCCAGAAGAATTCGCCGACCGGGTTGACCTCCAGAAAGCAGTGACGGCCGTCGGGGGTGAGGATGAAGTCTGCCGCGCCGTAGTTGAGGCCCAGAGCATGCATGAGTTTCAGCAGCCCATTCTCGACCTCGGGCGGCAATGCGTACGGCTCCCACGCTTCGAGCAGCTCAAGGCCGTCACGGCGCCAGTCGACGCTCGCTTTTTCGGACCGCTGCGAATCGATCGACGCGGTGAATACGCGGTTTCCCACGATCGTGGTCCTGAGTTCCAGCGCCTTGGGCACTTGTTCCTGAAAGATGGCCGGGCAATAGCGAAGGTCATCGAGGCGCTCGAGGTCTTTGTCATGAACCGTGCTGGTAAAGACCACTTTCTGCTCGCACTCCTCGTAGATGGCAAACGATGACAGCGTCTTCATGATCATCCCGTGCCTGCATTCGCGTGCGAAACTGCGCACCGCTTCTGGCGCATTGGTGATCAAGGTGCGTGGAATCGTGAGCCCAACCTCTCTCGCGATCTTGAGCTGGAGCTGCTTGTTTTCCGCGCGGCGCAGGCGGTGCACGGGATCGAGATGAAACGCATCGAGGCTGGCAATCATGCCGTGCAGCGTCGCGCGAGATTGATCGACTGCAGCCCGCCTGAGCTGCCGGTCCATCGCCTCGGGAATGCACTGCCCGGTGGCGATCCGCCGGTACCACACGGCGGACACCGTGCCCAGGTCCAGCTCGTAGTCTTCACACGCGATAACCTGCCGCTCTTCGTAGCCGCTGTAGTGGCTGGAGAACCGAATATCGGTGGGAAAGCGGTTGGTATCGAAGCGGTAAGCCATGCCGCCCTGTGCCGCGACAGCATTCATGACGAGCGGGATACTCTCGTTGTCGTTGCTGTGGGTGATGATCAGTACCACCGGCCGTGGGTGTCGCTCGGACATGCTTGCGCTCCTTTGCTGAAGGCGCGCAGCGGGATAGCACCTCGACGCGCGCTCGACTCCGGTCCAGGCATGGTCGCCTGATGGTGAAGAGGGATACTAAATAGACGCACTTTCGCCGTCGGAGGGATACGCCATGGTCACCGGCGAGGAGGGATTATTGCCGGGCATCTGTCCCATAGGCCACCCCATGTGCCGGAGCATGCCCAGGAAGTCGGGCAATTCACCGACCGGCATGCCCTCCTGGTCGGACGGCGCCACCATCGTCACGACCGCACCGCCGCGTATGGCCTGCATCTCCGCTGCCGTAAGGCTCCTCGAAAACTGGCCTTCGAGGAAATGCGAAAAAAACGGTACGGGTTCCTGAGTTTCGATCTTGACGTTAGCCATGGTGCTTACCTCGCTCGAAGTGTGGGGCCATTGATAACCACTACGGCGGCACAGGCCGCCGCCACGTCCTGCAACCGCCGTGCCAGCCAGGTCCGCTCCTCACGGCGGCGCGCCACGCCCTGTCGTGGCGGAGAATTCATGTCGAATCAAGGCCGGAATCGTTGGCTCGAAGCCAACGCGCGGGTACGCAAAGGTGGCCGTCGACCAACAGCAGGGTCAGCAGCGTGGCAAGCGGCCAGCTACACTACGGGCGCAGAGGCTATTGCAACGCCTGCGAGACAACTGCGCAAACCACAGGAGGAGCACGCAAATGACGCTTTCGAAGAGAAATTTTGGGCGGACCGGCTGGAATGTGTCCGAAATCGGCTTTGGTGCATGGGCAATCGGCGGCTCGTGGGGTAGCGTTGGCGAAGACGACGCCAGAGCCGCGCTGAACGCCGCGCTCGATAACGGCGTCACGTTCATCGACACCGCCGACGTCTACGGCGACGGCCGCTCGGAGCGCATTATCCGGGACGTGTTGCGCGAACGCGGCGGCGAGCGTCCCATCGTGGCCACCAAGCTCGGACGCCGCCTCGACCCGCATGTGACCAGCGGCTATCTGAACAAGCGCGAACTCGAAGGCTTCATCGACCGGAGTCTCTCGAACCTGGGTGTCGACACGCTCGACCTCGTGCAACTGCACTGCCCGCCGACGGAGGTCTATTACCGCCCCGAGGTGTTCGACGCGATGGACAGCTTTGTCGCCGCCGGCAAAATCCGCTTTTACGGCGTATCGGTCGAAAAGGCGGAGGAAGCGCTGAAGGCGATCGACTATCCCAACGTGGTTTCGGTGCAGATCATCTACAACATGTTCCGTCAACGTCCTGCCGACCTGTTTTTCCGCGAGGCGCTCAAGAAGAACGTTGCGGTCATTGCGCGAGTGCCGCTCGCGAGCGGCATGCTCACCGGAAAATTGTCCGCGGATTCCGTTTTTGCGGCAGACGACCACCGCGCGTTCAATCGTCATGGCGAGGCATTCGACGTGGGCGAAACGTTCTCGGGGGTGCCGTACGACGTCGCGTTGAAGGCGGTCGATGAACTGCGCGGTCTGGTA
Organism: Paraburkholderia sp. CNPSo 3076; assembly: GCF_026343935.1. NCBI lineage: Bacteria > Pseudomonadati > Pseudomonadota > Betaproteobacteria > Burkholderiales > Burkholderiaceae > Paraburkholderia > Paraburkholderia sp. CNPSo 3076. Next base: position 64,086 of record NZ_JAPMAL010000014.1, read on the forward strand.
CCCGTGGACGCCTCGATGGCACAGTTCGCCCTGCGCTGGATACTCATGGAAGACGCCGTCTCCGTCATCATTCCTGGCAGCAAGAACGCGGCGCAGGCGGCGTCGAACGTCTCGGCGGCGAACCTCGCGCCGCTGTCCGATGCGGCCATGCAACGCGTGCGGGACGTCTACGAACGCTTGATCGCGCCTCACGTCCACCAGCGCTGGTAAAAGCCCTTGCGGTCGAGGCCACTGGAATTTCTGCGCCCGCTTACTCCATTTTGCTCCGCTCCGATTGTTCGGATGATCCTGCCAGTCAATTCGCGCCCGGCCGCTTTATCGCGGCGGCGCGGACCTTTAGATTCGTCTGCGTCGCCGGCCGATGGCTTCGTGCAAGTCGAGACGCCGGTTCTATTCGATGCTGCGACTTACGGTAGGGAGTTCGGTCGTGACGACGATCACGCCACCGACGACAGCCGTCTATAGCGGCACGAAGGGCGCGGTGGATGCGATCACCGGCGTGCTCGCACGCGAACTGGGACCGCGCAAGATCCGCGTGAACGCGATCAATCCTGGCGTAATCGAGACAGAAGGCGCACACACGGCCGGCGTCATCGGCTCGGAGTTCGAAAGCCATGCGGTCAGCCAAACGCCGCTCGGACGCGTGGGCCAGCCGGACGATATCGCCTCGGCCGTGGTGTTCCTTGCGTCGGACGATGCCAAATGGTTGACGGGCGAGCGAATCGTCGCCAGCGGGGGCATGCGCTAAGGCGGTTGAGTGAAACTGGCTGGCGCCAAAAAACGCGTGCGTGCTAATCTCCCGAAGACCGGTCATGTCGCCCTGGCGGCGGCACGTCCTGCAACGCTTCGGAACGAGGAGTTTGGCCAGGCCGCCTCATGCGAGTTTCCGACCTTGTAGACAGCCGCACGATCCTGCGCAGCCGGCGGCGCTGGCTGTATTTCGGCGTGTTCTGGCTTGGCGCCATCGCGACAGGGCTCGTCGCGGTCATGTACGCGCGGCTCGTCGACTTCGGCTACGCGCTCTTTGTGCAGATGACCGCCCACAACTGGTGGTTGCCGCTCGTCATCACGCCAGCGATCGCGGCGTTCAGCGTCTGGGCCACGCGCCGCTGGTTTCCGGGTTCGGAGGGCAGCGGCATCCCGCAAGTCATTGCAACGCTGCACGACGTGCGCAAATTCGGCCCGCGCCTGCTCACGCTGCGCATCCTGATCGGCAAGATCGCCCTGTCGTTCCTCGCGATCCTCGGCGGATTCACGATTGGCCGCGAAGGGCCGACCATCCACGTGGGCGCCGCGGTGATGTACAGCCTGCGGCGCTTCTACCCGGCGCGGCTGCGCAGCATGTACGGCGTCGGCCTCGAATACAAGCTCGCGCTCGCGGGCGCCGCCGCGGGCCTTTCCGCCGCGTTCAATGCGCCGCTCGCGGGCGTGGTCTTCGCTATCGAGGAACTCACGCGCAGCTTCGAAGCGCGAACGAGCGGCGTGATCATCGCGGCGATCATCTTTTCGGGCATCGTTTCACTCGCGCTGCAAGGCAATTATGTGTATTTCGGCACGATCGCCATCGGCAGTCATATGCCCGATCTGCTCGCCGTCGCCGTCATTCTCGTCGGCGTGATCACCGGCCTCGCGGGCGGCGTGTTCTGCTGGCTGCTGCTCAATACCGAACGATGGATGCCCGCCCGCTTGTTCACTCTGCGAAAGGACCGTCCTGTAGCGTTCGGCGCGCTATGCGGTTTGTTCATCGCCGTGATCGGCGTGGCGAGCGGCGGCCACCTGTTCGGCAGCGGCTATGCGGAAGCGCGCGGCATGCTCGAAGGCCATTCGCAGCTCGGCGTCGCCTATCCCGTGCTGAAAATGGCCTCGATGGTGGGCTCGTATCTGCCGGGCACGCCGGGCGGCCTGTTTGCGCCGTCGCTGGCGATCGGCGCGGGCATCGGCAACGTGCTGCACATGGTGTTCGGGCAGATGCAATTGCCGATGCTGATCGCGCTCGGCATGGTCGGCTATCTGGCCGCCGTCACGCAGAGCCCGATCACGGCGTTCGTCATCGTCATCGAAATGATCGACGGGCACGCGCTCGTGATCTCCCTGATGGCGACGGCGCTCGTGTCCAGCCAGGTTTCCAGGCTATTCGCGCCGCCACTGTACGAAGCCCTGGCGCAACGCTTCCTGAAGCAGTGACGCGCGCGCCCGTTGACCGGCACACGCAGTTACCAGCGCAGTAGCCGCGGCCCTAGCCACGCGCCAATGCCAGCGGGCAGCGACATGCCGATCACATACCAGACGCTCCAGAACGCCGGGCTCATCTCCGGGCAATGGAGGCAATACGCAATGGTCGCGAGCGCGCTCGCAAAGAGCCCGGCCGCCGCGCCCGCCGCGCGCAGGCGGGTGGGCGCGAGACCACGCACGGCCCAGAACACGGCCGCGAACGTGGGCACCGAAAGCAGCACGATATTGAACGGGCACGTGCGCCATGTGAGGCCCATCACGAGCGGCATGCGTTGCGCGGGCGCCGCGTCGCCCAGCGCGAGCCATGCGCCCGCCAGCACGGCGACGAACGGCAGCGCCACCAGCGCCCACGCATAGCCGCCGCGCCGGCCCGGCCGCCCGAGGCGGCTGACCGCGAGCGCGGCAGCGGCCGCGACGCACAACGGGAACGCGACCTTCGCCCAGAAGATCGGCGTGTGCATGACACTCATGAGATCGTGCCGCACGCCGAACACCACGCTCATCAGCGCGACCGAGCCCGCAAAACCGAGCGCCAGCGCCCGCGCGAAGCGGCGCAGCACGGCCTTGCGGTCCACGCGCGCATCGCCGGCGGCGAGCAGGTTGATCAGATCGTCGGTTTTCATCCCGCTCCCCTGATGCGCGCGGCAAGCGCCTTCAAACCCCGATGAATACCCACCTTGACCGCCGATTCGGAGAGTCCTGTTAGCTTCGCCGTTTCCACGACCGAAAGCCCTTCGAGCTTCACGTGGACGATAGGCAGGCGCTGCTTGTCGGGCAGCTGCTCGAGCAGCTTGCCGATATCGCGGCGCGCCTGCGCGGGTTCGTCGTCGGGCGCGGCGAAGAGATCGGTGTGATCTTCGAGCGGATCGTTGAGCATGTCGCGGCGTGCGCGCGAGCGGAAAAAGTCCATCAGCTTGTAGCGGGCGATCGCGTGCACCCAGGCCGTGAGCGGCTCGTCGGGGCGCCATGTGTGACGCGCGTTGTGAACCGCCAGCAGGATCTCCTGGACGAGGTCCTCGACGTCGTCGCGCAACTGCGGAATGCGCCGGCGCAGGTAGCCGCGCAAATGGCGCGTGAGTTCCTCGAGGAAGTCGCGATACGCTTGCGCGTCGCCTTCGAGGCCGCTGACGAAAAGCGCTTTGAGACGGGTTTCCGCGGAGTGCAAAGGTCGTCCTGGATGGTCGCGACGATAGGTTAATGGGCTTGCGGGCATGGCGCTCGCCTGGTCCTGCGAAGGCGAACTTTCAAAATTATTACGAACGCCGCCACACTCGCGCCCGTTCGCATGAGCGTAGCCGAACGCTTCGCGCGCCGCAACGGCATGCGCTGCCCCGGCGCGCGCGCCGGGCGTCGCCCCTTCCGTCATCGCCGCCCATGTGCTGGTCAAACCCACCTTGTGCCTCTTTCCCGTGGCGCGAGCGCGTGTGCCCGTTGCGGGTAGTTCGTTCGCCACGCCAGCAGGGTTACAGCCTCGACGACTTATTTTTAGCCGCCCCGGTCGCGCGCATTTTTTCTCGACGCGATGTAACCGGCGCGCGCGCCACAGCGAATTCACTGTCAACTCTGCGCTAACGAGGAATCGTCATGCACACGTCGATAGGTGAATCGCCCGCACTTGCCGCCAGCGTGCGCCGCCCACGCGCCATCCAGCCGCTCTGGCTGCGCGTCACGCATTGGCTCAACGCGCTCGCGGCGCTCGTCATGATGTTCTCCGGCTGGCGCATTTACGATGCGTCTCCCGTGTTCGCGGGCTTCGTCATTCCCCCCTCGATCACGCTCGGCGGCTGGCTCGGCGGCGCACTGCAATGGCATTTCGCGGCTATGTGGCTGCTGTTTTTTAACGGCCTCGTCTATCTCGCCATGAATCTCGTCACCGGCCGCTGGCGCATGAAGTTCTTCCCGCTGAGCCCGCGCGCCGTGCTGCATGACTTGCGCGCCGCGCTCACGGGCCGGCTCTCTCACGCCGACCTGAGCCAGTACAACGCCGTGCAGAAACTCGCCTATCTCGTTGCGATCGCCGATCTCGTCGTCCTCGTGCTGTCGGGCCTTGCGATCTGGAAGTCGGTGCAGTTTCCGCTGCTGCGCGAGTTGATGGGCGGATACGACCGCGCGCGCGTCGTGCACTTTTGCGCGATGTCCGTGCTTGCGGCCTTCGCACTCGTTCACGTGACGATGGTCGCGCTCGTGCCGCGCTCGCTGCTCACCATGCTGCGCGGACGCTGAACGCGCCGACCGACGCCATTCGAGTCGCCGCCCTTCGATATCGATAAGGATTCCAGATGAACACGAACGACCGCAAGATCATCGCAGTCGACCGCGCAGCGATTCTTGCCGATGCACGGCGCGAACTCGACATGCCGTCACGGCGCCTGTTCGGCAAGCGCATGCTCACGCTCGGCGGTCTCTCCCTGCTGACTGGCTGCACGATCACCGACGACGCCTCGGTCAACACGTTCCTCACCGCCGTTTCCCGGCTCAACGATCGCGTGCAGGCATGGCTGTTCGACCCAACCCGGCTCGCACCCACGTACACCGAAGCCCAGATCACGCGCCCCTTCCCCTTCAACGCGTTCTACAGCGAAAGCGAGGCGCCCGTGGTCGATGGCGGCGACTATCGGCTCAGGCTCAGCGGACTCGTCAAGGGCCAACGTGTCTGGACGCTACCGGAGTTGTACGCGCTGCCGCACGCCGAGCAGATTACGCGGCATATCTGCGTCGAAGGCTGGAGCGCGATAGGCCGCTGGGGCGGCACGCCATTCGCGCATTTCCTGCGCCGGATCGACGCGGATCTCACCGCGCAATACGTGGGCTTTCGCTGCGCCGACAACTACTACGAAAGCATCGACATGGCCACGGCGCTGCATCCGCAAACCTTGCTCGCTTTCGACTATGACGGCGAGCGGCTGCCAGCGAAATACGGCTATCCGATGAAGCTGCGCATGCCGACGAAGCTCGGCTACAAGAACCCCAAGCACATCGTCGAGATCTTCGTCACGAATACGTATCCAGGCGGCTACTGGGTCGACCAGGGCTACAACTGGTTCGGCGGTTCGTGACGTCTTCCTGCCGCCGCGTCGCGCGACGGCTCCGTTTCACATCCGCCCGAAAAGGGGCAACGGTTTTTTCCACCCAGCAAGGAGCAATGCAAATGAACACGATCCGATTCGCAGCCATCGCCCTCTCGGCCGCCCTGTTGAGCATGAGCGCGGGAGCATTCGCGCAGGCGAGCGGCGCGATGTCGAACGACGCCATGTCGAAGGACTCGACGCAGAAGGACACCATGGGCAAAGGCGCCATGTCGCACGATACAATGAGCAAAGGCGACGCGATGAGCCATGATCAGATGAACAAGCCGATGAAGCACGACGCCATGGGCATGGATCATCCGGCATCGGGCGCCATGGCGCATTGAACCGTCGTAACGCGCTCCCGGCGTAGCTTGTGCCAGGAGCGCATCGCGCGCGCCCCAGCACGATGCGCAAGCGATGCACGATTTCCGCGGGGCCGCACACCCTGCACCGGGAGTACGTGATGGGAAGCGAATGGCAACGCCGCCTGAAATTGTTTATTCAGCGCTTCTGGCAGCCAACCAGCGCGTGCATGACCTGCATGCCGGGTAGCTGGGGCAACATCATGAGCCTGCCCCATTGGACCATCGCATTCAAGACGGGACTGTTCACCGGCGCGCTGGCCGTCCTGCTCACCTTCACGCCAGCCACGAAGTGGTACGCGAATCGCTATGGCAACGCGCTACTGGTGGGCTGCCTGACAATCATCGGCGATGCCTACGCGCACACGAGTCACTATCGCATTCATGTTCTCGAACACATTGTGACGGGGGTCGTGTCGGGCCTGTTCGCACTCGCAGCGTCGTATCTGTTCGACGACTCCGCGCGCCGCATACGAACGCTATGGGCGCGCCTGACCGGATAACTCACGAGGCGATGCGGGCTTACGCATAGGACATAGGTCCGATTGACTGGGCATCCACGCATGGCACCCTTCGACAAAGCCGTCGTTCGGCTCATCAAGGGGAACCCGATGCGCGCCTGCCGATATGTGGTCCTTTGCGCTTTGCCATTCATGATCGTTGGCTGCAATACGCCGCCGATCCCGCCGGGCAAGCCGGTTGATATCCCAACCGCCCTCCAGCAAGTTCTCGAAGGTCTGTGCAATTTCAGGAAAGAACAGGCCGACCGCAAGCAGGATATGGGTGTCGCTATCGACTCGGTCACCGTGGAGCTCGACCTGACCGTCGACGGCGCAAGGAATCCCCCTGTGGCGGTCGCGCCGGATATCCAGTTCATTCCCACGGTGAGCTATGGGCAGATCATCACGGCGAACCGGGGCAGCCGGCTTACGCTCACCCTGAAAAACACCGGCTCCCGCGGCGGCTGTGACGTCATGACATCGGCGAAGTAGCGGCTGTTTTCTTTCTCTATAGGACCATCGGCCCATAGCCAGCCTATGCGGTTGTGACATGATGGGAAGGCGCGGAACATTCGGCCCTGCCACCATGCGTATTGTTCATACGTTGCTGATCGTCCTGGCTTTCGGGATGACCATTGCCGGCCGGCCGACAGGATGCCTCGCGGCCCAGGGTCCGCCTGCGCAAGCCGTGGCGTCACAGGCCGCGAGCGCTGCGCCAGCCAGTGCGCCATCGCCCCCCGCGGCCTCGACGCGCACCCCCACCCGCCGGCTCAACCTCGCCATTCAGCCGAAATTCGGCGATTTCGACGCCATGGTCGACCGCAGACTGATCCGCGTACTGGTGCCGTACAGCAGGACGCTCTATTTCAACGAGCTCGGTCATGAGCGCGGGCTGACCGCCGGGCTCATGCGCGACTTCGAGCGCTACCTGAACAAGACGTACCGGAGCAGTCTCGGCAAGCGTCCCTTGACGCTCGTGATCATCCCGACGACGCGCGACCAGCTCATTCCCGCTCTGCTTGCCGGGAAGGGAGACATCGCCGCCGGCAATCTGACCGCCACCGAAACGCGGCTCAAGCAGGTCGACTTCGTCGCGCCGCGCGACCGCAAGCCGGTCCGGGAGCTGGTCGTCACCGGTCCGAAGTCGCCCGCGCTCACCAAACTCGACGATTTGAGTGGCAAGACCGTGCACGTGCGCGCGAGCAGCAGCTACTTCGAGAGTCTGACCGCCCTGAACGCGCGCTTCAAAAAGGACGGCAAGGCGCCGATGAAACTGGTATTGCTGCCCGATGCGCTCGAGGACGAGGACGCCATGGAGATGCTCAATGTCGGGCTGGTCCAGATTCTCGTCGTCGACGACTGGAAGGCGAAATTCTGGGCGCAGGTGCTGCCAGGCATCGTGGTGCACGACGACATGGCCGTGCGTGACGCCGGCTATATCGGCTGGGCGATCCGCAAGCAGAGTCCGAAGCTCCAGCAGGCCATTACCGACTTCTACGTTGGCTATGTGAAAAAGCAGAGCGTCGCGGAAGTGCGTCTGCAGCAGGAACTGCAGCGCGTCAAACAGATCACCAGCAATACCGAGGACGCGGAATTGAAGCGCTTCTCGCAAACGGTCGGTCTCTTCGAAAAGTACGGCGCGCAATATCACTTCGATCCATTGATGCTCGCCGCGCAAGGGTTCCAGGAATCGCAGCTCGATCAGAGCGCCCGCAGCCACGTTGGCGCGATCGGCATCATGCAGCTCATGCCGGCGACCGGCAAGGAGCTGGCCGTCGGTGACATCCGCGTGACGGAATCGAACATCCATGCCGGCGCGAAATACCTGGACCTCCTGATGTCCCGCTACTTCCCGGATGCGCACTTTTCCGACTCGGACCGTGCCCTGTTCGCGTTCGCGAGCTATAACGCGGGTCCGGCCAGGATCGCGAAGATGCGCAAGGAAGCGGCCGCCCGGGGGCTCTCGCCCGACAAGTGGTTCAACAACGTCGAGATCGTGGTTGGCGAGAAGATCGGGATCGAGACGACCACTTACGTGCGCAATATCTACAAGTACTACGCCGCCTACCGGCTCGTGCAGCAGGCGCAGGCGGCGCGCGAACGCGCCATCGGGCAGGTGCGCAAGCAGGGGTGAGGCAGGCTTACGCGTCAGGTGTCCAGCACCGCGAGATGAATCTCGCGACTTCATCCAGCGCATACCGCGCGCCCGGCAGTTCGTGGGTGGATCGCTGGAACACGTGGTGCAGGCCTTCGTAGATTTCCAGCTGCACCGCTGCGCCCTGCTCCGCCGCTGCCGTCGCGTAACGTCGCGCGTCGTCGAACAGCAGCTCGTCCGTGCCCACCTGGAGCGCGATGGGCGGCAGGTGCCCGGGAATGGCATGCAGCGGCGACGCGCGTCCATCCCTGGGATCGGCAGCGCCCAGGTACGCCGCGGCGGCATTGGCGAGCACAGGCCGCGTCAGGACGGCATCCCGGGTCGCTTCGCTCTTGAACGACGGCCCCGTCAACGCCAGATCGACCCACGGTGAGAAGGCGGCCACGCTCGCGATGTTCAACGCCCGCCGCTCCTCGACACCCAGAACCGCAAGTGCAAGGCCGCCGCCTGCGGAGTCGCCAACCAGGGCGACTTCGCGTATGCCGGCGTTCGCCAGCCATCGCAGCGCGGCGCGCACGGCGTCGTGCGCCGCGGGAAACGGATGTTCGGGCGCCAGCGGATAGTCGAGCACAAAGGTATCGACGCCGGCGCGCACCGCGATCTGGCTCGCGAACCCGCGATACCCCCAGGCAGACCCGAGCACAAAGGCCCCGCCGTGCAGGAACAGGATCGCGCGATGGGCAGGCGCGGCTCGCGGCCGAATCCACCACCCTGTTGCGTCCGCGTTCGCGATGCTCTCGAGGCCGACGCCATCCGCCACCGGCGTCTGCGCGGTCATGGCGTCGTACGCCTCGCGCATCGTGCCAGTGAATTCGTTGAAATGCCGTTGCGTGCGCTCGATCGAAGCCCTCGCCGCGTCGCGGTCGTCATCGCTCAGGCTGTGCCGCCCTTCGATCAGGTTGGCTCGTTGTCCGATGCTCATCATGGCTCCTTCGTTGCGTGAATGCGTTGTCAATGGGCATGACGATATCGATTCCACCCGGAGCATGGAAGAAGGCCAAATGGAATAGAATCCATTCCGGTCAGGAAGTTTTGGGAAGAAAAAATGGATCGGCTCGACGCGCTCAAACTTTTCATTCGCATCGTCGAAAGCGGGAGTTTCGCCGCGGCGGCGCGCGACATCGGCGTGGGTCAGCCTGCGGTCAGCAAGCAGATCGCGTCGCTCGAGCGCTATCTTGGCGCTCAACTGGTGAGGCGCACGTCGCGCAGCATGACGCTCACCGAGACCGGTCAAACGGTTTATGAAGCCGGCTTGCGCATCATTGGCGACTTCACCGATCTCGAGTCCTCCGTCGCGCATGGCCAGCTGTCTCCGGGCGGGCTGATCCGCGTCACCGTGCCGCCGGTCTTTGGCCGGCTGTATGTCGTGCCGCACCTGCCGGTGTTTTTCTCCCGCTATCCGCAGGTGTACGTGGACCTTTCCGCAACGGAGCGAAACGTCAATCTCGTCGAGGAAGGTTTCGATCTTTCGATCAAGAGCGGGCCGCTTGCCGACTCCTCGATGATTTCGAGGCATCTGGCCTCGAGTCCGGTCGTTGTCGTCGCAACGCCGGGGTACCTCGAAAAGCACGGGCGCCCCGAACGGCCACACGAGATCGAACAACATGACTGTGTCGTTTTCGCGCCCATGCACGAGCCGCGGGCATGGCGTTTCGGGAACGTCGAAGGGCCGGGCCTGCAGGTTCCGTCCGGCAATTTCCGCACTGGCGACGCGGAGCAGATTCGCGCTGCCGTCCTCGCCCATATGGGCCTGGTTCAGGCGCCCGGTTGGCTCTTCGCAGCGGAGATGGCGAGCGGCGCGGTCGTCAGCGTGCTGGAGGATTTCGCGCCGCCGCCGTTGCCCATCCACGGCGTACATCCATCGGGCAGGCGGCTGCCGAACAAGACCCGCGTGTTTCTCGACTTCGTCGCCGAAATGCTCGCGGCCGATCCGCACCCGGCTTTCGTTGCGGCCTGATGGCTTTGCGCGGGCGTTGCGCGGTCTTCGCGCGCCTGTGTGGAACGGCGCTTGCTGGAATGAGTGGGTCACTCATCAAGGAGAGCCAAAATGCCCGAGAAGAAAACGATCGAGCGTGCGCGCGCGGACAAGCGCGCAGGCAAATCCGCAAGCACCCAGGCCGGCGAATTCGTGAAGGAGGAATTCGATCGCGTGCGCGAGGGCAAGCATGGCGTGCGTTCCGCGAAGCAGGCGGTCGCTATCGGCTTGTCGAAGGCGCGACGCGCCGGTGTGGACCTGAAACCGCCGGCGCCAGGCAAAACCAGCGAAGCGACGCGCAAGAAAGCCGCAAAGGATAGCGCGGCGGGCCACGGCGAGAAAACGGGCCGCGCGAGCACGGAATCGAAAACCAAACGTTCGCGCACGACGACGCAAGTGCTCAAGGGCGAGAGCCGGGCGGGCGCATCGCCACAAGCCGTGTCGAAGCAGGCGAAGACCGCGGCGGCGCGCCGCCCCGCGGCAAGCCGCTCGGCGGCGGCAAAGAAGGCTGCGCAGACCAAGGGCGCAGCGGGCCGCTCCGCCGCGGCCAAAAAGGCGGCGAAGACACGCGCCGCACGTGCGCAGCACACCCGCCACTAGCGGGGCGCGGGGTTATGAGACTATGTTCCTCATCGCCCCGCATGCGCATGCTGCAAATCCGCCGATGTCCCCACCCGCTCTGCTGCTCGAACAGATCCTTCGCGACGTCCCACGCCGTTATCGCTTGCCGCGAGAGCCCGCGGCTTCGGCGCTGCCGCTTCGAGACGCCAATCCGGCTATGGCGCTGGCACGCGTCATCGAACAGGCGCGCGAAGCCATCGCGCATGGCGGAGCACCGGACGCGACGCTGAAGCCGCGTTTCGTCGACGCGCTCGCGGCCATGATCACCGAGGCGATGCACGCCGATTCCGGAGACCGGGCATTTCAGGCGATGGTGCTACGGCAACGCGCCCCCCAGGTGCGCGAATTTGCGTCGCTTTCGGCACAGGCCGATCAGGACCGCCGGCAGATCCATGCCGCCGTCAATACGATCGCGCATCCGGCCAAACAGCAGCGCGCCCTGCAAGCCTGGCAGCGCGACGCGCTTGCGCGGCTGCATGCGTCCGCGTCGTTGGCGCACCACGAGGCCCATTACGCCGGACTTCACGAAACCGCGCGAGACCTTCTCGCGTTGCCGGAGCTTGCGAAGGGCTCGGATTTCGCGCCCGCGCTGGCGGATCTGCGGGACAGTCCGGCACTTGCGCGCTTGTGCCGGCTCGAAGCCCTGGCGCCCGACCCACTCGTGCAGCAGTACGTATCAATGCTGGATGCGTATGGTCCGCGGCCGGGTACGCCGGCGGCCGTGGCGCAAGGCCGGGCGTCGCAGCGACGCGGCGCGGCTGTCGAAGCGCTGGCCGTACAGGCACTCGAAGTCCTGGCTCAAAGGCTCAACGCCGCGCAGGAGAACCCGCACGCGTACCGTGTCGTGAGTTCAATGCGCGTTCCGGCCTCGATACCGGGCACGCACGAACGCGCCAAAACGGAATGGGACGTGGTCCTGCTGGAGCGGCTGCACGCGAAGACCTTCGATATCGTGCCCATCTGGAACGTGCGCCTGCTCGTCGAAGCGAAGGCATCCGTCGAATCCGCAACGACCGACCTCCCGCGGCTCATGCGCGGTTTGCGCCTGCTCACGCACGCCGAAGAAAACATCGTGTATACGTTCGAGACCCAGCAGGGGCCGGTACGACTGCACGGCGCATCGCTACGCGCACAAGGCATCGACGAGTCCGGCTTGCTGAACACCGTACTCTATTGCTGCGATGCGCCCGCCAACGGCACTTCGCGAATGCTCAACGCCGCGAGCCGCATGCAGCTTTTGTCCGCACCGGCGAGCCTCGCATACGCCAGCGCCCAGTGGGACGGGCAACATGCAGATCCGGAAGTACTGGATGCTGTCTGGCAGCACCTCACGCAATCGCCACGCTGGCAGGCCGTGCTCGACCAGTATTCGATGCTGCGTCTCGTGCGCGAATTGATGGTGCACCCCGATGACCTGATGGCCACGATTCGCGATGCAACGGGGTGTGCGCCGGGGTGTTCGCAGTACACGGCGAACGAACGGCCTTGTTGACGTGAGCGTGCGTTCGAGAGACAGGCACGCTCACGCCTCAATGCTCCGTGCTCGCGCGTGCCGCCGCGGGGCACGCCGGGTCCTTGCCCCAATGCCCGTCGCACACGCGCCAGCGGCAAAGCTGATCCTCGAAAAAGCCCTGCGCTCCGCACGCCTTGACCTGCTGCGCGAGGGTGAGCTTGCTTGCCGCCGACTTCGACGCGTGCGTGGACGCGTCCTTGCCGTCGCCCGGCTTCGTGCGGGCAACGAGCACGGCTAGCAGGTCGACATCGGAATCGTCCTTCTTGCTGCCTGGACGCGCATCGTGCCGCTTCTTCGCCAGCGCCTCAGCCTTGGCGTTCCCTGCATGCGCGACGCTTTTCGCATCGTGCCGGGTTTCGACGCCCCTGGCCGGGTGCTTGTGATTCGCGTCTGCTGACGCGCTCGCCAGCGGCGCGGCGCCGCCCGCCGGCGCGCTCGCGCCGGCATCGCGCGCGCCATTGGCCAACGCACGCGAAAGCCGGCCGTCGTCGGGTACCGTTGCGGACGCAACGGCGCCGGGGGCGGCCTTCGCGTTGTCGGCGCTTTCGTCGTCGCTCACGATGGTGGCGGCGTGCGAAGCCGACGCCACATCCGGCGCGCTCGCCGCGTTTGCAACGGCTGGCGCAGCGCCTGCGGGGGCAACGGTCGGTGCAACCGCGGGGGCGGCCGCCTGCGTCCCGGCGTTCGCCGGCGCGCTGCGCTCGGCCACGTGCCAGGCGCCGAAACCGGCAGCGCTGATCAGAACCAGCGCCCCGATCAGCATCGGCGCGCGCGAGCGCCGTCCTGTGCCCGGCGGCGTGGCCGGCGGCACGACGCGGCCCTCGAGATTCGCGAGGATGCGCGAGCCGCCCGGCTGTGCGCCCGGCACGCTGGCAGGCGTGTCGGCGAGGAGGCTGGGTGGAGCCTTGGGGGTAGAGTTGTCCGGCGCACTCATTCACTGTCTCGTTGGAATCGTGCTCATTGTGCTCATTGAACTGAGCCTGTTTCACCGCAATAATACGAGGCGGCCCAACTTCGGGCAGCGCTGATTCTAAAATCAAGCATTACAAAAAACAATTGCCACTCCGCGGGTTCGCTTTTGGTCGCCATTGCTCTCGTCGCCTATTTTGCCATTGCCGTACCACTGGCCGCACTATTGCTGCTGCCCGCCGTACGTGCATCGCTTTTCAGCACGTTATTCGAATTGCATAATTTGATTAGGCGTCGCGCTTCAGCGAGCGCCACTCACGCCCGGAGTCAGTTCTTTAAGTCGGCAAAAATTTCTCATTCGAGAATGGCCGATATGAAAAATATACTCGTCAGGCGGCGCTTGCTGATTTCCATTACCGCAGGTATTCTTGCGACGCCGCCGCTCATTGCCATTACATTGCGCGGTCATCAGTTATTTCAATACGATGACACGCCCCGGGTGCCGGACGAAAAAATCGCTGCCTTGCTGAACGGCGAGCAGCTGGTTCCACCGCCGCCGCTGCCTCCCGAGGTATTCGCCACGAAGGAGGTCGAGCAGGTGCGGCCCGCGCTGCACGACGCAAGCCGCGACTGGAATCTGCTGGACGCCGATTTCCGCACGCGGCTATTGCTCGTCTACAAAATCATGCGCGAGCAATACGGTTATGAAATGGCACTACTGGAGGGTTACCGCAGCCCCGAGCGGCAAAACCGGCTTGCGCAATTGGGCGGTAATGTGACAAACGCCGCAGCTTTCCAAAGCTATCACCAATATGGACTCGCGGCCGATAACGCATTTCTGCGTGACGGCAAGCTGGTCATTTCAGAAAAAGATCCCTGGGCGATGCGGGGTTATCAGTTATACGGCCAGGTGGCCGAGCAGGTTGGCCTGACCTGGGGCGGACGCTGGAAATTGATGGACCTGGGCCACGTCGAATATCACAAACCCGGCTTCGTTCTGGGTCGCGCGCCGGCAATTGTTAAATAAGGCGCAGCGGGAAAAAATGGGGAGTTTATGGGGCGTTCATTCATTCTGCCGGGCGGCAAAACCTCTTGCTGCGTGACGACACCGCACACCACGACAAACAGCACCCAAGGCACCAGGACCTGAACGGCTTATGCAACGCTTTTTCAACGTGTTGACAAACACGCGCACGCTCTCCGTCGTCGGCGTGATCGCGCTCGCGGCCGCCTTGTTCATCGCAGCCGATGCGCTGCAAATCAGCCCCGTCTGGCCCGCTGCCGTGCTGGGCGCGCTGTTCGCGCTCTGGCTCGTGTTCTGGCTGTGGCGCCGCGCGCGCGTGCGGCGCGCGAACCGCAAGCTCGGCGACATGCTGGAGCAGCAGGCGCAGACCGACAACGGCGCGCCGGCCGCTGCACCCGCCAGGCAGGCGGAGCTGGACGTGCTGCGCACACGGCTCGTCGACGCCGTAAAGACCATCAAGACCTCGAAGATCGGCCAGCTTTCGGGCGGCTCGGCGCTGTATGAGTTGCCGTGGTACATCGTCATCGGCAATCCGGCGGCGGGCAAGAGCAGCGCCGTGCTGAACTCGGGCCTGCAGTTCCCTTTCGCCGACAAGCACGACGCCGTGGTGCACGGCATTGGCGGCACGCGCAACTGCGACTGGTTCTTCACGACCGAAGGCATCCTGCTCGACACGGCGGGCCGCTATTCGGTCCACGAGGAAGACCGCAGCGAATGGCTCGGTTTTCTTGGCCTCCTCAAGCGCCATCGCCCGAAGGCGCCGATCAACGGCATCATCGTCACCGCGAGCATCGCGGAACTCACGGGCAACCGCCCCGAATTCGCCATCAACCTCGCGAAGAATCTGCGCCAGCGCGTGCAGGAACTGACCGAAAAGCTCGAAGTGTTCGCGCCCGTGTACGTGATGTTCACGAAGGCCGACCTCATTACCGGCTTCACCGAATTCTTCAGCGGCAACGACCGCCAGGAGTACGACCGCGTGTGGGGCGCCACCCTGCCCTACGAGCCGGACGAGAAGCGCGATATCGTCGCGCTGTTCGACGAGCGCTTCGAAGAGCTTTACGAAGGCCTCAAGGAAATCAGCATCGCGCAGATGTCGCTCAGCCGCGGCAAGCAGCTAACGCCTGGGCAACTGAGCTTCCCGCTCGAGTTCTCGGCGATCAAGCCGGCGTTGCGCGCGTTCCTCGCCACGCTGTTCGAGAACAACCCGTTCCAGTACAAGCCGATCTTCCGCGGCTTCTATTTCACGAGCGCGCTGCAGGAAGGCGAAACGAGCAGCGCTGCCGCGCAGCGCATTGCCAACCGCTTCGTGCTCTCCGCCGAGGGTCTGCCCAAGCCGCATAGCGCGTTCTCGAAGAACGGCTTCTTCCTGCGCGATCTGTTCTCGAAAGTGATCTTCGCGGACCGGCAAACGGTGAAGCAGTTCGCGAGCCCCGCCAAGACGCGCCTGCGATACGCCACGTTCTTCGGCTTCGTCGCGGTGCTTGCGCTCGCGCTGGGCGGCTGGACGTGGTCGACCATCGGCAACCAGCAGCTCGTGGCGAACGTGCAGGCCGATCTCGACAACGTCGAGCGCCTGCAGCAGAACCGCAACGACCTGCAGTCGCGCCTGCAGGCCATGGACATTCTCGAAGACCGCATCGAGCAGCTCGAGCAGTTCCGCCGCGACCGTCCGCTCGCCGTATCGCTCGGCCTCTACCAGGGCGACCGGCTCGAACAGCATCTGCTCGAGGAGTATTACAGCGGCGTCAGGCAGATCATGCTGACGCCCGTCTCGCAGAATCTCGCCTCGTTCCTCAAGGACGTGGACGCGCATCCCGAACTGCTCGCGCCGATGTCGCATACGCCCGACTCGGGCGCGATTCCCGTGTCCGCGCACACGGCAATGGCGGGCGGCAGCCAGGGCGGCCTCTATAGCGCCGCCTCGCCCACGAGCGTCGAAGACGCCTACAACGCGCTCAAGACTTACCTGATGCTCTCCGACAAGCGTCACGTCGAGGCCGCGCACCTGACCGACCAGATCGCGCGCTTCTGGCGTGGCTGGCTCGAAACGAATCGCGGCAACATGCCTCGCGACGAGATGATCAAGAGCGCCGAGCGCATGATCACGTTCTACCTCGCACGCGTCTCAGACGACGACTGGCCGATGATCGACGCGAACCTCGCGCTCGTCGACCAGACGCGCGAGAACCTGCGCCACGTGGTGCGTGGCATGCCGGCGCGCCAGCGCGTGTACGAGGAGATCAAGGCACGCGCCTCCACGCGATTCGCGCCCATGACGGTGGCGCGCATCGTTGGCGACACGAATACCTCGCTGATTGCGGGCAGTTATGCGATTTCCGGCACCTTCACGCGCGAAGCGTGGTTCCAGTACGTGCAGCCCGCGATCCGCGACGCCGCGACGAAGGAACTGCAGGCGAAGGACTGGGTGCTCAACACCTCGGCGCAAGACGATCTCACGCTCGAAGGCAGCCCCGAGCAGATCCAGAAGGCGCTGGTGTCGATGTACAAAACAGAGTACGCGCAGAACTGGCAGAAGTTCATGCAAGGCATTGCCGTGCAGGACTTCGGCACGTTCGGCCAGGCCGTCGATGCGATGAATCGCCTGGGCGACCCGCAGGATTCGCCGATCCGCAAGATCCTCGAAACCGCGTACGACCAGACCTCGTGGGATAACCCGTCGCTCGCGAGCGTGAGCATCAAGCGCGCGGAAAGCGGCGTGACGGGCTGGGTCAAGCAATGGTTCTCGCGCATGTCGGGCAACACTGCCACGGCCAATCTCGACCTCAACGGTAATCCGGTCGAGCCTTCGATGGGTCCGATCGGCCAGGCGTTCGCGGGTCTGGGCCGCATGGTCGTGACGCACGACAACGCGTCGCTGCTCGGCGGCTACATGGACTCGCTCTCGAAGGTGCGCACGCGTCTGAACGTCATCAAGAATCAGGGCGACCCGGGACCTGGCGCGCGCCAGCTCATGCAGCAAACGCTGGACGGCAACGGCTCCGAACTGTCCGATTCGCTCAAGTTCGTCGACGAGCAGATGCTCACCGGCTTGACCGACGCGCAGAAGAAGGCCCTGCGTCCGCTGCTCGTGCGCCCGCTCATGCAGGCCTACGCCGTGGTGATCCAGCCCGCGAGCGTGGAGGTGAACAAGGTGTGGAATGCGCAGGTGTACCAACCGTTCCAGGCCTCGCTTGCGAACAAGTACCCGTTTGCGGGCAGCGCGAAGATCGAGGCCGGCGCGAGTGAAATCGCCCAGATGTTCGGGCCGGACGGTGCGATCTCGAAGTTCGTCGGCACGACGCTCGGGCCGCTCGCCGTGCGCCGCGGCGACACGCTCTCCGCACGCACCTGGGGCGACATGGGCCTCACGCTCGCGCCCGACTTCACGAACGGCTTCGCGCGCTGGGTGGCGCCGCTTGCGGGCGGCGCGGCGGGCGCGGGACAAGGCTCGTCCGAGCCGCAGACCGTGTTCCAGATCCTGCCGCAGCCTTCGAGCGGCACGACCGAGTACACGGTTGCGATCGACGGCCAGCAACTGCGCTACCGCAACACGCCGCCGCAGTGGACGAACTTCGTCTGGCCCAATCCGCAGGGCGCGCCGGGCGCGACGCTCTCGGCCACCACGTTCGACGGTCGCACGATCCAGTTCGTCAACGAGCCGGGACGTTACGGCCTGGAGAAACTCATCAACTCGGCGCAGCGTACGCGCCATCCGGACGGCACGTTCGACCTGACGTGGACGCAAGGCAGCGTGACCGTATCGGTGAGCATGCGCATCGTCAGCACCTCGCAGCCCACGGCTGCGAGCAGCAACGCGCCGCAGCAGCAAGGCTTGAGCGGCGTGCAGCTGCCCTCTTCGATCGCAAGCGTCGGGACGGTGAGCACCGCGGCTGCCAACCCCGCCCCTGCGGTCGGCGCGAGTGCGTCGCCCGCCGCCGTGGCCGCTGCGGCCCCCACTCAGACAGGAGGAACCGCGCAATGACGCAGTCCGTTCAGGCGCAGATCGCGTACTTCGGCAAGATTCCGTCGCGCGGCGACTTCGTCAAGAGTGCTCACAATCCGCAGCTGCTGCAGACATTGGATCGCTGGATCGCACAGGCGATGGAACTGCTCGCCGACGATCCGCGCTGGAAGATCGTCTATGCCGAGGCGCAGCCCATGCACTTCGCGTTTCTCGGCTCGCAAAGCAAACTCGCGATTGCCGGGCACATGGTGGCGAGCCAGGACCAGTCGTCGCGGCGCTTTCCGTTTCTCGCGGCCACCGCGCTCGAGGTCGAGCAGCCGCTCGCCTTTCTCGCGCGCAGCCCGCTCGCCTTCGCGCGGCTGTGGTCGCGCGCCGCGCAGCAGATGCAGCCGCTCCTTGGCGCGAGCGAGCCGGCGGGCGCGCTGCACGCGCTAGGCGAAACCCAGGTGCCCGTGGATGTGGGCGGCGTGGGCAACCCGCACGACGGCACCTTCAACGACTTCGTCGAACACCAGACGCTCGAAGGCCTCGAGCGGATGCTGCTCGCGAGCGGCCACCCCGTGCGTCTGCGCGGCGCGATGCTCGCACTCGGCTCGCTGCTGCGGCCCGTGATGACGAGCGGCTCCTCGCATCTGGAGCGCGGCCTCACGTTGCCGCTGCCGGTCGACCCGTTCTATCGCAGCCTCGTGGCCGCATTCTGGCTGGAGCTGATCGCGCCGTTCGTTTCGAAGGCGGACTTCGAACTCGCTATCTTCATCGGCACCATCGCGCAGCGCGAGCGGCTCATCGTCGGCTTCAACGGCGCCTCGGCCCGAACCCTGCACAGCGTGGTCGATCCGCAAACCTACGCCGCCCACAACATCGATATCGACGACCCCGAATGGGTCGACGGTCACGCACAAAGCGACCATGGCATCAGCAAACTCGTCAGCTACCTCGATCAGCCGCAACTGTCGCTGCGTCTTGCGATCGACACGTTCCAGGAAGCGTTCGCTGGGGAGGCTGGGCATGCACGGCGCGGATAAACAGGCGTGGAATCCTGCGCGCACGGCGATGGCTGCGGCGCTCGCAGCTGGCGTGTTCGGGTTCGCAGGCGCGAACGCGTGGGCCGACGACGCGAGCCCTGCTCGCGTCACGCCCGTGAACAACAGCGGCGCGCAGGTCAGCACGACTGAGCTTCCTGCGGCCAACCCGGCGGCCTCTACGGCTGCCACTGTGCCCCGCTCGACCGCCATGTCCACACCCGCGCCCGTCGATACGGCGCCCGGCCAGGTCGTGGCGGGCGGAAAGGTGCCCGACGAGGCCACGCATGCAGCCGTACTTGCTCGACTGCGCGAAACCTATGGCGCGGCAAACGTCGTCGACCAGATCGAAGTGGGCGACGTCGCCACGCCGCCGAACTGGTCGGACAACGTGCAGAAGCTGCTCAATGCGCAGCTCAAGCAGGTCCACAAGGGACAACTGAAAATCGACGGCACGCAGATCGACGTGCGCGGCGAGGTGGGCAACGAGGCCACGCGCCAGCAGATCGCGAGCGACATGGCCACCGCGCTCAATCCGACCTACACGATCCGCAATGGGCTGCGCGTGAGCGCGTCCGAACAGGGCCTGCTCGACCAGACGCTCGCGAACCGCACGATCGAATTCGAAACGGGCAGCGCGACGCTCACGCCGCAAGGCCGCGCGATCCTCGACCAGATGGCAGCCGTGCTCGTGAAGATGAATACGCGCACGGTGGCGATCATCGGGCATACGGACAATGCGGGCAATCGTGCGTCGAATATTGCGTTGAGCCAGGCGCGCGCCGATGCGGTTAAGGGCTATCTCGTCGCCAAGGGGATCTCGCCGCAGCAGATGACGGCGACGGGTGTGGGTCCTGACCAGCCGATTGCCTCGAACGACACGAGTGATGGGCGGGCAAGGAATCGGCGGATTGAGTTTCGGGCAGGGTTGTAGGGGGACGGCCCTTGGGCCGATCATCGCGACTACAAGTCACTTCAGGCGGAAAGCGTTCCCGTGGTTTGCGACGCCACAAGCTTCGGCTGAGGTTCGCAGTGGCACTGACACAGGTCGCCTTCGAGAGCGACCTGTTTTCCCATTACCGTTAGCGTGTGCGGAGTTCCATCCGACACGATGACGCCCTGGGTATTGCAGGTGTGGCACATGACGGGCGCTCCGATATAGGCCATCGGTCTCCCGGAAAACGAGGACCCCTCGATGCCATCCATAACGACGCCGTTGTGATCGGTCTTGTCGTCTTTCAGTATGAATTTGCGAGTCATATCTGCTCCCTGAGATTTTTCTCTGATGCGACTTCGGTTGTGCTTGCCACGAATGCGTCGGGCTTCTGCGACTCCTCAATTGCGTCAGGCCAAACCGGCTTCTTGCATGTTTTCCAGCTCAACCATGCACACACAGACTGAAGATAGCCCAATGGAGCCGTCCTCTTGACCATGTCGCCATTTCCCTGGTCAATCAGAATCTTGTCATCGCAGGTGGCGATCCAGCGAGCGGCAGCAAAAGAGGTCGTTGTGGGTAGAAATTCTTCAACCACAACGGCTGAAGGACCGCCTTCCATGTACCGGCGGATGAATTCCAGGCGTCCCTTCAGACGCTCCATCGTGGCCGCGCCCGCCTCGGTCGTCTCGTCGTCAAATGACATAAGACGCGGACCGATCGAGAACGATTGAACGACGTTCGAGCGATCGTCAAGAACATGGCAGCGCAAGACGTATGGAATTGCGCGCATGATAGCGTCTCGGGGACGTTTCTCGATGAAGAAGTGAGCCTTTTCCCATGCAACGGAGATGACCTCGCTGGAGCCCGCGCCCCGATACGCATGAATCGTTCGCGTTTTGCGGTAAAAGCGAACGGGTCTTCGGGTCCACGTAAAATTCTCGAGGTGCAGCCCCCAAAGGATGAACGCAAGAAGACCGAGGGAAAAAACCAGACCGACGGCCACAGCGGAGTAAGCGAGGACAAGGTCGCTTCCATGCACACCTGGAGGCGGCGTCATGAAGGCCCAAATACAAAAATGGATGAGCATAAATGCCCCCGCGAGGAGCCACGGCCCTCCCCACGTAATGACACCTCGTTGGAGAAACATCACATCGCTCATTTCAAGGTAAGCGTCGTTGATGTCAAACACGGAGTGTCCAGGAGGCGCGCCCATACTGATGGGAGCGTCTACCTTGAGATGCTGACTCTTTTCCCAGTCAGACAAGGGTCGCCGAAGCTTGACCCAGATGTTTCCGTCGAATGCCATGCTTAACCTCACAATGCGTTGAAAGCGTGCTGCTCTTCCTGGAAAGATAGATATTTTTCCTTGCCCGTACCAAAGCGGCTGCGACCGAGGAATTCTAACAACTCCCGCTCCTTCAGGAAGCTAATAACGAATCCGATTGCGAGAAGCAGCAACCCAAGCGGGAGCACCCAACTGGTGGCGACTTCGAATAACGCGAAGGCGCCGAGGAGCATCCCTATCCCCGCCGACACGAAATAAGCGATTGCCAGTCCGACATGTCCCGAATTCCACTGTTCTTTCGCGTTCTGGAAGTCATAGAACGCACCAATGAAAGCAGCAGGAGCCAGGAAGCAGCGCCCCCAGAATGACGACCTTTCTATCCACTCCACCGAGACATACCGTTTCAATTTCAGGGGAACAGAAATCTTGCCCTTCTTGATATTCTCCAGCACCTTGCTCGCAGTCGTCATGATGGAGCCGATGAACGCTGCGCCGGAGGCGATGAATTTTGCCTCCGTTTCAGTGCTGTTGAAGTGCGTGGCTTTCCGATAGTCCTTGTATGTCAGCAAGACATTGACAAAGGCGAAGACTGCCCCAATGCTCGCCGCCGAAGCCTCCCCTTCCATCACCTTCCGGAACGACGGGACGAACCTCGTCTCCACGATTTCATCGGTGAGTATCACCTTGTTAGCCGGATTCATAATCTTCTGGGCGGCATTTTGAGTATTGCCCACGACCGCGGTTTGAAGGTTTTCCTTGTCCACCACAATATATTGTGGAACAGTCGTCACCTTGCCCTCGGGCGTCTTCGTTGTGTACTGCTTGTAGAACGCCGCATTAAATTCCTTCTTGCTCGGCCGTTTGTCAGCAGGCGCCAGTTCCCACATCTGGCGTGCAAGATACTTGAGCTTTTGGGACGGCGTACCTTCTGTCGGTTGGTGAAGGATGACCTTGCCACTGCGGGCACTCATCGAAAGAATCAAGGTTTTGGCGGCAAGACTATCCACTTCATCTGCTACGACTTTGGCAATGGGGGCGCCCAGCTCGTAGATGAGCTTTGCGCCGGACTTATAAAAATTCGTGAAAAACGGCGGATAGGTCTTCTCCATCGTTACCTTCGCCGCTTGAAACCATGCTTCGATTGCTTTGGCACAGGTTTCCCGTAGTTCAATGTACGGGTAATTGCCTGCAGACTGGAGCCTGTCGCCGTTCTGCTTCTGATTCAGTGTCAAGGCCCGCAGCGCAAGATTGCGCTTGTCATCGACTTTGCCCTTGAGCCAGGTTGTCATCAAATCGTAAGACTCCCGACGCGCGCAGGCTCCCGTAATGCAGCTGGTAAATACACTTTCATAGACCATGCCGCTCGGATAGTGGCTCTCATCGTAGTCGTACTGAAAGACGTGGGCCAGATTCGGAGAGCCGAGCCAAGCCGTGTAGTCCTGCGACAGCGGCAACCATGCATGCTGCTGTGCCTTGTCGTAGTTCTCATGCATCTTGTTCAGGTATTCCTTCGCAGCCGTGTCACTCACGGACTCCTTGTACTTCTCCCACGCGTCCTCCTTGACCTTGCCAAGTCCAGCCGCGTCCGATGCTCGCATCTGGTTGATCGTCTTGTCCGCCTGGGCGCCGCCATCGAATAGCGATCTGATCGCGAACGCCGACGCCACCTGCCCTTCGGCCATATCCTCCGCTCGTTGATCGTCTTCAACCGCGCCCTTTTCAACTGCTTCCTTGAAGTTCAGGACCATGCTCGCAGACCATTCACCCCACTCATGGTCAGCTGCTATGAATCCATAGGCAGCGTGATTCTCAATGTTGAGTTCCTGTGTGATACCGATGGGGTCCCATAGGGCAAAAACCGCCCCCTTGTCTGGGGCGATATGATCCATGGCCGTACTTAGCGCATCTTTTTCCCCGGAGCGGTCTTTATAGGGAAAGGGCGAAGCAAAGAACGCCTTTTCCGCCCCACCCTTGTATTCAGCGACGTGCTGATGAACATCCTTATGCGAAGCAGCGTGTGGAGCATGGCCCGGCTTCGCGTGCCATGCAGACGCGTTGAAAGCCTGCATACGCTTGCTGCGGCAGCCGTCAGAATCATGTGCATAGGCATCGCGCACCGCTTTCGTCCATTCAACATCACTGAACGCCATGTAGACGGTGCCCGCCTTATCAGGGTTTTCGATCGTGATGCATTGCGCCAGTTCCGGGTGCCCTGTCTGTGTACAGGAAAAAGGCTTCTCGGTCGAGCGGTCGAGACCGCCCTCAATGGGGTACTCGTAGCAGTTGCCTTCCCTGGTTACCGCAAAGCACTTCCACACGGACTTTTTCGGGTAGAAGATGTAGATGAACCCATAGCGCATAGAGCGCAACGTGTACTGCGCGTTGCGAGAGGCAATATTCTTGACGTGCGCCCCAAAACTGCCGCTCACTACGGGGACACCCTCAAGGCCGTGCATGTCATGGGTTCCCACAGCCGAATACCGGACGGGCAGAATCGGCAAGCCTTTCTTCTGGCACATGTTGCATTGAGCCGCAGGAGCGCCTGCTGCTGCTGCAGACTTCGTAATGGCACTGACACTCGGCATACTGGCTTCAGCCATACGACCCCCTAAAAACAAGTTGTCTTTTTCGGTTACTGGTACGGGTAGCGGGCGCTCTCTTTGCCCACCCGAAGCCACATCTCATCGGTCCAGTTCACGACAGCCTCGGTGTACGGCGTCTCGTTCACCATCGCCAGAATCGCCTGAACCTGGGGATGCTGGTCAAAGTTAGGGGCGACAAGCATCCCGTGCAGCGCAAAAGGAATCTGGTCTTCGAGGGGAAGTCCGTAGCGCTCCGCCTTGAGTAGCATCCGGTCAAGTTGCCGCGCAACCTCAGGCGTCGCTTGCATACCCGCCGCCGCTACCGTCTCCAGTGCTTTCCGGACCAGACTCAGCCGTTCAAGCTGTTTGAATTGTTCGTCCGAAAATGTCAAGTCGATCTGCCGATAACCACTTGAAAGCACTTCCTGCCAGTGCCCGCCTTCGTCGAGCCACCTCCATCGGGAAACGGGCCCCAATAGCGATTGCAATTGGACCGAGTCCAGAATCCATTGCAAGTGGCCGAAAACACGCGGGTCATAGTATCGAAACACCGCGTGACTTCCGCCGGGACGAGTGATTAGCAGCGCGTTGGCAAGATGCTCGTGCAGTCTATCTGTCCGAATATCCGACTCGATAATCGCGCATACCATCGGAGGACGCCCACTGCCATGGGCAATTTCGGCGACTTCGATGACACGCGAAAACTGCCGTTCAGCGTGCTCAAGCCGCATCAGCACCGGAGCAACCCCTTCGAGGTCAGGCTTCGCCTGCGGCACGAGTTCGCCCACGCGGTAGGCATTGGGGGCGTCTCCGAATTCGAGTTCCCCGTTGCTTGGCTCTGCAATGACGTATGTGTTCATAGTTAAATAGCGCGTCAGTTCTGCCGTATCAGGTAACCAGCGCCGCGCCACTTTGCGCGGCGCTGGCAAATTGCGACGCGCACGACGCGGATGCAGGAACGACGTTCGCCGCATTGTCGCCTTCGGGCCCAGCAAACGTGTGGCTCGCACCCTTGAAATCCAGTGCCCCTGGCGCGTGAATGTGAATCGCGCCATCCGCAATACGAATCGTTGCGCCCCCCGCTGAAAGCGTAATTTCCTTCTGTGCGGTCACTGAGACAGCGTCCGAGCTGGACGCAATCTTTAGCGTCTTGTCTGCGGTGAGTTCGAGATTGTCCGCGAGCGCCATGACCTGAACTTTGCCCTTGCCAGCAAAGAGCTTCATGCCTGCGCCTTGTGCAAACAGACTGATCTTTTGGCCCACGCTTGCGATGAAAGACTTGCTTGCAGCAATGTAGCTGTTCCCGCCGCTCACAACATTCACGTGCTCGGTCGACGTCACATGAATCGATTTCAGCGATGTCAGGCCGATGCCGTTCGGGCTTCCCAATACCATCACGGGTTCGGAAAACCCATTTGCACTGCTATCGCCTGTTCCGGAACTCCCGGTTTGAGACTGCTGTGTAGCGTTCGCGAACGCAGCAAGTTCGTCGTGTCCATCGCTTAGACCCTCTGCCTGGACAGCCGCCGCCGAATCGGACCGGGCCTCCATGATGGCCGCTGAATCGGTCAAGTGGGTATTGGCTTCCTTGACATCGAGTGGCTCGCTGGCCGTCCCGCCGCGCGTGAAGGTCGAAAGGTACAGGCCCTTCGTCGCGCGCACCGCGCCGTATGCCTCTGTCTTGAGGTCAAAGCCCGTCCCCAGGAATGCCTCCCGGGTATTGTCCTGCTGAGCAACCAGATGGCCCAGATGCAGATACGAGTTTGCGCTGGAACTGTAAAGCTGCGAGCGGTTCTGTCCCGTCGTGTCATCGAAGACAAGTTGATTGAACCCTTGGCCCTTGTACTCCTTCGACTTGTACCCGGACATCGTGCCCTGCGTATGCCACTGCGGCGTCTGGTTCCCGTTGAACACTGCCCCGCTGATGAGTGGCCGGTCGCAATCGCCGTCCAGGAAAGTCACCACAACTTCCTGACCAATGCGCGGCACATACACGCCGCCGAAATTGCTGCCTGCATGGGTGGACATGACCCGCATCCAGCACGACGCATCTTCCCTGTTGCTCGAACGGTCCCAATTCATCAGGACTTTCACGCGATTGAGGCTGTCGGTGTAGACCTCCTCGCCGGATGGACCGACAACCGTGGCTGTCTGCGTGGAAAGCCCTGGCTTCCTGTGGTCGAACGGACTGCGGAAGGGCACAGTCCGGCGCTGAGCTTCGATTTCAACCAGAAAGAACCCGGCGCTCGCCGCTGAGCTGGATGAGGCACCCGTTATCGCGTCCGCCAACGCTACGGCATAGGGATTCCCAGCACCGCTATTCGTGCCCTGATGCGCGGATCGAACACGTTCCAGTTCACTTTGCAGACTGAACGGATACGGTTGTACATTGCCGCCAACCGCGAGATTGTTCTCGATGTACCAACGAGCCTCGATCACCGTAAACTGGCAGTTCGAAGCCGATTCGTTTGCATATTCCGGATAGTTGGTGAACTCAAACCATCGCCCGGCATCCATGCCGCGAACACTGCCCGTTCCCAAGAATCGCTTGGCACGGGACTCCCACTCCTCCATGCGAAAGCGGCTGATGTCTTCGCCCCGGCTGCCGTCAGCGTACGTATATGCACCTCCGTACTCGTACACCTCCGCCTGATCGGGCAATCCTCCTTGATCACTCTTCGTCGGAATGCTCTGCGTTTTAGGCGTTTGCGGTGCCTTGTAATCGACGGTACTAAACGTATAGCTCGTACTTTGAAGCTCGCGCGTGCCAACCCACTGCACAAGTGCATCCGTTTCGCTCGCCACGCTCGAACGGTAGAACGCCACTTGCTGTGGCGAAAGCGGCTTCAGCGAGTAAACGTCGTCCGTGATGACAAGCGTATGCGACTTGCCATCCGAAGTCTGCTCGATCGCGCAAAACCAGCCTTCCGATTCCATCAACCGGTGTACGAAGTGGTAGTCGTCCTCGTACTGCATGCAAAACGAGCGCACTGGAGCCGGCTTGGCGATCTCGAACCGATACGCTCCAGCCGCTTGCGGATGTTCTGCGAATATCGCTTCGATAATCGCGTCAGCCGCTTTCTCCTGAAAGATTCTCGCGTCCTTTCGAAAGCGCAAAAAATGCATCCAGCTCGAAAGAACCAGTTGATAGCTCGTGAGCCCGCCATCCGAGCCGAGTCGACGCGCGGTATGAACATAGCCGTTCATTGGCCGGTACGACTTGTCGGTCTGCTGCAACCAGAGCGTAACAGGTTGCGCAATCAGGCTCTTCAGTTCGATCGAATCGCTTAACGAAGCGACATCGAGCGTGAAGTCATAGTCGCGCCCCACGCGACTTTTCCCGACCACACGCTGGACCAGCAGCATATCGCTGCCGAGGGGCGTGTCGAGCTTGAGCAGACGGCTGTTCTGAAGCACGCCCGAGCGTATTTGATCGATTATGTCCGCTTCCGCCATTTGATTGACTCCGTCACATCTGGAGCGCCTTTGAGCGCCAACGAATTCCGAAAAAGACAAACGAATGAATCAACACCCTCAACCCGCATCATCCGTCTTCACACCAAGCATCTCGCGAATCTGCGCGAGCGTGCCATCGTCTTTCACCACGGTCGAAAGCCACTTGTGCAGCGGCATTTCCGCCCATTCCGCCGCCTTGTCCGCGAGATAGGCGGCGGGGCTATGCGGTTCGGTCTCGCGAAAGAAGACCGCGACCGCGCGCAGTTGTGCAACGGCTTCGGCGCGGCTCTGTATGCCCGCGTACGTGCGGACC
The DNA here is from genome assembly GCF_026343935.1 of Paraburkholderia sp. CNPSo 3076. Taxonomy (NCBI): domain Bacteria; kingdom Pseudomonadati; phylum Pseudomonadota; class Betaproteobacteria; order Burkholderiales; family Burkholderiaceae; genus Paraburkholderia; species Paraburkholderia sp. CNPSo 3076. Next base: position 92,007 of record NZ_JAPMAL010000014.1, read on the forward strand.
GGCATTCGAATCGGATTCGCCATCGTGTCCTCAACGGCCAAAGGTGTCTTGAAGCTCGGTTCCGCGCGCTCGACCGTCACGGGCGAAGCGGCAGGCTGCACGGCAGGCTCCAAAGCCTCCGCATTCAGGTTCACGCCCACATCACGCGCGAACCGCTCCGCGAGTCCATATACGTTCTCGCAGGCCTCGCGCGCTTGTCTGAAGCTCGGTGCCGCATCCCCGGCGCGCGCCTCGAGCACCGTATCGAGCGCTGCGAGAGCGGCTTCGAAGGCATTCAGCTGCGCGAGCAGCGTTCTATAGAAAACTGCCGGCGTGGCCCGCTTCGAAGCGTCGATCTGCTCGACCGAAGGCTTGCCGCGCGCGATATCGTCCGCGTGATCCGGGTCGCGCTTGACGGCCTGCGCGACATGCATCGCGACATCCCAGTCGATCGCGCTGAACGCCACACCCGACTGCGTGAGCGGCACCGAACGCAGCAATTCCGCGGTGCGTCCCGCGAGCCACGCAACATTGCCCAGGCGGTACTCCGTATCGTCCCCATCGGGCAATGGATGCACCTGCTCCCAATACTGCTCGACCAGTCCAGTCAGGAGCGCATAGCCCTGCGTGAGCCCCGGCACGCCCTCCTGAATGGCGAGCGCCTCGGTGAGCCACACGGCCAGCCGCAAGTCCTTCGTCTGCGTGCGCAGCAACGCCGTGCAACGTTCGACGACAAAAGGCCAGTCGGCCTCCTTGATCTCGGTGATCCACTCGCCCTGGTCGAGCGACGGGTCGTCGAAGCGGCGGGCATGCTGGATCGCGTCGAAATCCGCCGAAAACAGCAGGTCGGCGCCGCACGGCGACGCTTCATCAATGGGCGCTAGCAGCGCGGTCGTGTCAGTCGACATGGCGTTCTACATAAAGGCTAGGGCGGCGGGCTTCGAGCGAAGCTTGGCGGCCGCATTTCATGGTCATGGTCATTGCACCGCGTACTCGAACTCGCCTGCGTCGTCGGCGCGCACGCTCACGCGCGCGAGCGACGTGCCCTGCGCGATACGCTCCAGAATCTGCTGTGCGAGTTCCGGCAAGAGCGTGCCGTTGAGAATGTGATCGACGTTGCGCGCGCCCGAATCGACTTCGGTGCATCGCGCGAGCACCGCATCGACGAGTGACTCGTCCCATTCGAACGTGGCGCCGTGGTTCGCCTCGACGCGGCGGCGAATGCGTTCCAGCTTCAGCTCGATGATCTCCGCGAGCACGTCGTCGGAAATCGGGTAGTACGGCACGACTTTCATGCGGCCGAGGAAAGCGGGCTTGAACGACTTGTACAGTTGCGGGCGCAGCAGCTCTGCCAGTGCGTCAGCGTCAGGCAGTTCTTCCTCGGACTTGTTCAGGCAGGCCTGCATGACCGCGACCGAACCCACATTCGACGTGAGGATGATGAGCGTGTTGCGAAAGTCGATCGCACGGCCCTCGGCGTCGTCCATCGTGCCTTTGTCGAAAACCTGGAAGAACATTTCCAGCACGTCGGGATGGGCCTTCTCCACTTCGTCGAGCAGCACGACCGAATATGGGTTGCGGCGCACGGCCTCGGTCATCACCCCGCCCTCGCCATAGCCTACATAGCCGGGCGGCGAGCCCTTCAGGCCCGATACGCTGTGCGCCTCCTGATACTCGCTCATGTTGATGGTGATGAGCTTGCGCTCGCCACCGTAGAGAATATCGGCCAATGCGAGCGCCGTCTCGGTCTTGCCCACGCCGGACGGTCCCACGAACATGAAGACCCCGCGCGGTTTGTTCGGGTCCTCCAGATTCGCACCCGCCGTGCGCACGCGCTGCGCGATGGCTTCGAGCGCGTGATCCTGGCCGATCACGCGCTCGGCCAGCAGCGGTTGAAGATTCAGCATGGTCTGGATCTCGTCCTTCACCATGCGGCCAAGCGGAATGCCGGTCCAAGACGCAACGATTTCCGCCACCACCTGCGCGTCGACCTGCAGCGGCACCATCGGCGCGTTCTGCTGCAGCGCGTGCAGGCGCGCAATAAGCGGCGGCAACGATTCGCGCGCCGTATCGGCTTCGCGCATTCGTTCGGATGACGTACTGTCTTCGCGCGCCGCGTCGATCTGGCCGCGCAGTTTCGTGATCAGCGCCACGAGTTCGCGCTCCTCGGCGTGGCGCGCCTCGCTTTCGGCCAGTTCACGCCCGGCAACGTCGCGCGCCTCGCGCAGCGCCACCAGGCGCGCGTCATGCTCGGCGCCATGTACGGTTTCCCGCTCGAGCGAGGCGATCTCCGCCTCGATACGTTCGATGCGCTTCTTGCCGTCATCGATCGCACCAGGCGTCGCGCCCTGCGCGAGCGCCACTCTGGCGCACGCGGTATCGAGCACGCTCACGGCCTTGTCGGGCAGTTGCCGCACGCTGATATAGCGATGCGAAAGCCTCACCGCCTCGGTAATCGCCTCGTCGAGAATGCGCACGTCGAAGTGGCGCTCCATGAGTCCCACCATGCCGCGCAGCATGGCCGCCGCAAGCGTTTCGTCGGGCTCCTCGATCTTGACCACCTGGAAACGCCGCGCCAGCGCCGCATCTTTCTCGAAGTAGCGCTTGTACTCGCTCCACGTCGTCGCGGCGATCGTGCGCAGCTCGCCACGCGCGAGCGCGGGTTTGAGCAGGTTCGCCGCATCGTTCTGGCCCGCCTGACCGCCTGCGCCGATGATGGTATGCGCCTCGTCGATGAAGAGCACAATGGGCTGCGCACTCTTCTTGACTTCGTCGATCACGCTTTTCAGGCGGTTCTCGAACTCGCCCTTCACGCTCGCGCCAGCCTGCAGCAGTCCCATGTCCAGCACGCGCAATGCAACGCCGCACAGCACCTCAGGCACGTCGCCCGCGGCGATGCGCAGTGCGAGTCCTTCCACCACGGCCGTCTTGCCCACGCCCGGCTCGCCTGTGAGGATCGGGTTGTTCTGGCGGCGGCGCATCAGGATGTCGATGGTCTGGCGGATCTCCGCTTCGCGCCCGATCACCGGGTCGACGTGCCCTTCGCGTGCTCGCTGGGTCAGGTCGGTCGTATAGGTGTCGAGTGCGGGCGTTTTCGAAGGAGTAACACTCGTTGCGCTTGCAACTTCATTACCAGCTTCTGCCGTGCCTTCACCCAGCTCGACCTCGACCGAACCTTGCGTCACTTCATCGAAGCGATGTTTAAGCTCAGCGACGGGAACCTCGGCGAAACGCGCCGACATGCGCTGCGCGAACTGCGCGAGATCGGGCGCGCTCAACAGCGCGAGCAGCAGATGACCAGAACGGATGCGCCCGATCTGCGAGTCGAGCGACGCGATCAGCCACGCCTGCTCGAACAGCGCGATCAAATGCGGCGAGAACACTGGAGTGCGCGTATTGCCCGTCTTGAGGCGCCGCAGTTCGCGCTCCAGATCCGCTCGCAGCGCGTGCACATCAACGCGCGACGCACGCAGCACGCAGGCGAGATCGCTGGCCGGTTCCTCGAGCAGCGCGAGCAGTACATGCTCGAGGTCCACTTCGTAGTGCCCGCGCGACAGGCACGCGCTCGCCGCACGCTCGGTAGCCAGCCGGCAGGTGGTGTTCAGCTTCGCGATCAGGGTCTTCAGGGGCGTGCTCATGTCGTGCTGTCCAGCCTCGGGTCTCGTGTGTTCAATGAATAACGTGCAGTTCGTAGCGTGCGTCGCGGCGGTCGCGTTCGGCTTCGTGCGTGCATAGGAAAGCGTCCCAGCCCAGGCGCGCGCCGGCGCCCAGGCGGCTTGGCCCCACTTCCTCGCGACGCAGCACCAGCAGCACCTCGTATTCGAGCGTTACGCGCGCGAGCAGCGTAAGCATGCGTTCGAGCGCGAGCGCGTGTTCCGCACCCGGCAGGAAGGCCTCATAGTCGGCCTTCGAAAGCGGCCCGATCACGAGGCGCGCACGCATGTCGCGTTGCCAGACGCGTTCGCCCGCAAGCGCCGTTGCACCGAGCATCACGTTGCGCTGGCCGAGCATGGAAAGCTGGTCGTGCGGCACGTCGTACCACTTGCCCACGAACTGCTCGACTTGCACGGGCACGCCGAAATAGTCGGAGAGCGTCTGGCGCAGATACGCGGCGGAAACCGGCTGATGACGCGCGGCCACGGCATGACCCGCGATCGCCTCGTCGAAAAGCGCACCGCCGCCGTCCTGCAGGCTCTCGCGCGACGCGTCGTTGGCCACGCCTGCAAGCGCGAGCAGCAGCGGCAGATAGCGTTCGTCGCGATCGAGCTCGTAGTGCAACGGCAGCCGGTACTTTTTCCACGCCGAATAGAACAGCGCCGTGGCGCGGTTCGAGAACACGTCAAAAAACTCGCGCGCCGCGCGGTCGCGCCGCAATTGCTCGCGCGCGACGATCTGCTCGGTATAGTTCAGCGGCAGCGCGCCTTGCGCGCCCAGCAGCCCGAAAAACGCGGGCGTGAGATCCACGCGTTCGAGTTCGCCCGCATCGAGCGCGGCCGCGCGCTGGCCGGCATCGGCCAGCGGCGCGCCAGCCGCGTCATAAGACACGGCCCCCGCAATTTCGCTGGCCGGAAACGCGAGCGACAGCGTGTTGCGAAAGGCGATACGCTGCGGAAGCACGTCGCGCTGCCGCGCGCCGGCCTTGTCGACGAACCAGCGTTCGAGCAGGCGCACCGCCTGGAAAAAACCAAAGCGGTGCGGTTCCTCGAGCAGCCGCTCGATTACGCCAGAATCGATTCGCCGCTGCGGGGGCTGCATCGCATGATCTCCTCGCCGGTGCGCCGCGAGACGACGACCAGTTGCACGAAGCTGTTGATGTGCACGTAAAGCCCGAAAAACACGTCGATGACGCGCACGAACGTTCCGAGGCTAGTGCCGACAAAGTGATCTTCGTCGACGGTCAGGCGGATCTCGATGCCGCGCACGAAGGTCGCAAACGGTTTGCCGGGCAGCCATTGCACGGCGGCGCGCTGCTCGACGTCGACGATACCGTCCACGTGCCGCGCCGACACCGCCGTGCGCCGCAGGTCATAGAGCGCGAGCATTTCCTTGAGCGTCGTTGCGCCGTGGTTCACGAGCGAGACGTGGTTGAGCGCGAGATGCGAGATGAGCCGCCAGTGCGCGGCCTGGCGGCGCTCGAAGCGCACGCACGGCGTTGGCCGCATCAAGAGCGCGATGCTGCTCGCAATCGCGCCTCCCTCGAGAAACAGATCGCCGCCTTCGAGTCCCGTCGCGAGCGCAGTGGGCAAGTCGCGGTTGGTACAGGTCAGCTCGAGGCTCAATGTTTCGTTCTGCCCGGTATCCACTTCGAAGTCGATATCGACGATCGAGATCTCGGTTTCGTAGCCCGGGCTCTTTTGCGCAACGGATTCGTCGCGCCGGGCGAACCAGTAGTGGCCAGCGCGCATCGATTCGCCGTGCCGCAGCGAATAGAAAGGCCGGAACTCGACGACCGTTTCTTCGTGCGCGCGTTGCCGTACCAGTTGCACGGAGTCGATCGAATAAACCTCGTAGGCGAATGCGCGCCGCCCCTCTGCCACCACGGGATACGAGACCGACTGATGATCGAGGCGAATCGGCTCGCCGTGCTGCTTGAAGAGGTTCACCACGGGCGTGCAGAAGAGCCGCAGGTGGTGCGCCGCGAGCGCGTCGAGCAAGCGCGCCACGTGCGAGTCGCCGCGCACGTCCTTGAGCACGATATGAAGCGTGAGACGCTGGCAGCGGCCCGCCGCGGCGGTCATTGCCGCGAGGTCGAAGTCGACGAAATCGAACTTGTCCGGAAACGCGAAATACTCCGTGAGCAGGCGGTACGCCGGGTGCGATTTCGCGGGATAGTCGATCAGTGCATCCGCCACGTCGAAGCCGGCCTGCGCGAACGGCAGCGCGGAGAGCGCGCGCCAGCGGCCATTGCGTTCGGGCTCGGCGTAAGCGGCGATCGCATGCACGAACAGGCAGTCGCCGAGCGCCGCGATGAACGACTGCTCGCCGTGCAGGTAAGTGCGCAGCGCGCCGCTTCTCCACGCCGAGAGGTCGAACTGCGGCGAGGTCGATTCGAACGTGATCGACAGGACGCCGGTTGCATTCGGCGGCAGCACGGTCGCGCTCGGTACGATCGCCGCCGGCACGTAGCGCGCCTCCGAAATGCGGATCGGTGCAAGCGTCACGTCGTAGGAGGTGCGAAAGCGGCATTGCACGCCGCGGATCGGCCGCGACTTGAGTTCCGTGCCGCGCTCGATCACGGCCGGCTCGGTGAGATTGCCGAGCGCGCCCGCGGCGCCGAACTGGGCGATCGAGCACGAGGGGAACGGTCGCAGATAATGCGGGTACAGCACCTCGAGCAGCGCCTCGGTGAACTCCGGGTAATCGTCGTCGAGACGCTTGTTGATGCGCGCGCCGAGCAACGCGAACGACTCGATCATCCGCTCGACGTGCGGGTCTTCGCAGTGCTCTCCCGTCATCGCGAGGCGGGCCGCGATCTTCGGATAGCGCTGGGCGAATTCGCGCGAATAACGCCGCAGGAACGACAGTTCGCGCTCGTAGTACGGCAACAGCTCTTCCATCGGTACGCTCCCGCCCCCCAAAACTGCCTTTATGTCAAGCCATGTCGCGCGCCGCCGGTCGCGGCCGCGTCAGGCTTTTGCGCGTGCGCGCGTGACCGAATACTGCAGCGTCGAAGGCTGCAGCATCGCGTCGAAACTCACCGGCTCTTGCGCCGGATGCACCACCAGCAACGCCTGAATCGCGAAGTACAGTGCGTTGGTCGAGCGCTCGTTCAGTTCGAGCGTCACTGAAACGCGCTGCAAACGCGGCTCGTGCCGCTCGATCGCCTGCTGGATCGACTTGCAGATGAACGCGCGATCGTAATGACTCGCAAGGCTCAAGCCAGCGAAATCGTTCAGCCCGTAGGTCAGGATCGAGCGGCGGCACTCGGGCAACAGCGCGAGTTCGTGCTCGGTGAACGCGATGCGCGAGTTCAGGATCGACTCCAGATCGCGCGCAACGCTCCCCTTGAGCTCTTCGATCGAGAACTGCCGCACTGCCGCCGGTGCCGGCGAATGCGGATCGTCGTCGAAGAGCTTGTCGAGTAGTCCTGGCTCGAAACGCTTCATCGGTTCAAATAGAGTCGGTCAGCCAGATGAAACAGGCGCAGGCAGTGCACGCGATCGCGCGCGCCGCCTGCGCGCGCCGCGTCAGACCGCGTAGGTCTTGTCGTTCTTCGTGAGGCTCCATGCGCCTTGCGCATTGCCGCCCTGGTTGCCGCCGATCTTCTGCTGCGTATACTTCCACTGCACGGCCGCATACTTCAGCGAGAACTGCTCCGTGGGCAGCCCTTCGCCGACCACTTCCGGCGTGATGCTGGAAATGATCACGTATTTGAGCTTGATTTCGAGGTACTTGATGCGGTTGCCCTCGCCGTCCGAGCGCATGAAGTCGATCGTGACTTCGTCGAAGGTCGTGCCGCCCGAAGCGTGCTGATAGAGCAGCGGGCTCACGACGTCGATGTCCTTCAGGAAGCGCATGTCGGCATGCTCGCAGCGCTCGACCGTGTGACCGCCGGCCGTCGAGGCCGTTGCCGAACGCGGCTGCAGAATCGAGTGATTCCACGAATCGATTTCGATCCAGCCGGCATGGTCCTTGTCCTGCGACTCGCCCTTGATGGCCGGATTTCCGAATTTTAGATAGATATCCTTCATAACGCCTCGACTCCCCAGAGTGGTGGTTTACGGTAGTTTGATAACGCGAGCCCAAAGGCGATGCCCCGGGTTGCTTCCCGGAGCGATCCGCTGGATGGCGGACCGCTCCTGCTCAACTCATTCGCGCGCTTGCGCGGTTTTATGAATTAGCCGGCTTCGGCAGATCCGCCACGAGCCGCAGCGAAATCGACAGCTCGTCGAGCTGGAAGTGCGGCCGCAGGAACGCGACCGACCGGTACGAACCCGGCTTGCCCGGAATCTCGCTGACCTGGATCGACGCCTCGCGCAACGGAAACTGCGCCTTTTGCTCCTGCGAGGCGTTGTCGTCGAGCAGCACGTACTGCGAAATCCAGCGGTTCAGGAACACTTCGACGTTCTGTGCGGACGCGAAGCTGCCGATCTTGTCGCGCATCATCGCCTTCAGATAGTGCGCCACGCGCGACACCGAGAAGATGTATTGCAACTGCGCCGAAAGCACGGCGTTCGCGTTCGCGTTGTCGGTACTATATTTTTTGGGCTTCTGCACTGACTGTGCGGCAAAGAACGCAGCGTAGTCCGAGTTCTTGCAATGGACGAGCGGAATGAAGCCGAGGTCGCTCAGTTCCTTTTCGCGCCGGTCGGTGATGGCGATTTCGGTCGGGCATTTCAGCGCGATTTCGCCGTCGTCGGTCTTGAAGGTGTGCGTGGGCAGGTCCTCCACGAGTCCGCCGCCTTCCACGCCGCGAATCGCCGCGCACCAGCCGAAGTCGTCGAACGCCGCGGTCAGGCGCGCCGCAAAGGCCCAGGCCGCGTTACACCAGAGGTATTTCGCGTGATCGGTGCCGTCCACGTCTTCGACGAAATTGAAGCCTTCCGCCGTCGCGCCGTCCTTCGGATTGAACGGCAGACGGCCGAGAAAGCGCGGCAGCGTAAGACCCACGTAGCGCGAATCTTCCGCGTCGCGGAACGACTTCCACTTCGTGTATTCGACGGTGTCGAACACCTTGCCGAGATCGCGCGGCTTGCCGAGGTCGGCGAACGACTCGAGCCCGAGCAGTTCCGGCGACGCCGATGCGACGAACGGCGCATGCGCCGCCGCCGCAACGTGCGACATCTGCTCGATGAAATACATGTCTTCGGGCTGGCGCGTCACTTCATAGTCGCCAATCAGCGCACCGAACGGCGCGCCGCCGAACGTGCCGAATTCTTCTTCGTAGATTTTCTTGAAGAGCGCGCTCTGGTCGAATTCGACGGCGGTCTTGAAGTCGCGCACGACGTCGCGCTTGGGCGCGTGCAGCGCCTTGATCTTGATGGTCGAGCCGGTATTGCTTTCCTTGCACAGATACTCGAGGCCGCGCCAGGTGCTTTCGAGCCCCTGGAATTCCGGCGCGTGCATCACGGCGCTCAACTGCGCCGAGATCAGGCGGTCGAGTTCGGCCACGCGGGCATCGATCGTCGCGGAAAGATTGTTCGAGACGATCACGGTGCCTTCCAGCACCTGATGCACCAGCTCGCCAATGAGGTCTTTCGCGCGCGCGTGCTCGGATTCGGATTTGGCCACCTTGCTCTTTTCGACGATCTCGTCGAGCAACGAGAGCGCGGCCTGGGCTTCTTCCAGGGTCGGTGCGCGAACTGCGCCAGTCTGCTGATTCATGTCGATCTCCCCTGGCGCTTAGTGATCGTTGCCGTCGCCGGATTCGTTGCGCTCGCCACGATCCGCTTCGCCGGCACCACCCGTGTTGCCCGCGAGCGCCTGCAACTGCTGTGTATTGGCCAGCACCTCGCTCAGCAGGTCTTCGAGCTTGTCGTTGCCGGCGAGCTTGTTGCGCAGGTCCGCGAGCTTCGAGCGCGCCTCGAGCAGACGGCGCAGCGGCTCGACCTGCGCGACGACTTCGTCGGGATTGAAGTCGGCCATCGAACGGAAGCGCAAGTCCACGGCGAACTTGCCGCCCGCCTCGCTCAAGCGGTTCTCGACCTGGAACGCCGCGCGCGGCTCGATGCCCTTCATGACGTCGTCGAAATTGTCACGGTCGATATTGACGAACTTGCGGTCGCGCAGCCGCGGCTGTTCGACTTCGGACTGACCCGCGAGATCGCCCATCACGCCGACTACGAACGGCAGCTCCTTCACCTCAATGGCGTCGCCGAGTTCGACTTCATACGTCAACTGGACGCGCGGCGGCCGCACTTTCTGCAAGCGCTTCTGAATACTTTCTTTCTTGGCCATCGAGGGCTCCCCTGTTCGAGTCGTTCAAGACCTGTTGTCAGCAATTCACCGCCGGGCGGTTCAGCGCAGTGCGCTGAACGGATCGGACGCACCACCGCTTGCAGCCGCTTTGGCCGGCGCCGCTTTGGCGGGCGCGGGCGCCGCAGCCGCGGGGGCAGCAGGCGCAGGCGGTGCAGCCGGCGCGGCCTCGGCCGTTTCAACGGGCTTCGCCGCCGGCTTCTGCACGTGGCGAACGATGCGGCGCTTCTTCGGCGCAGGCTTTTCCGCCTGCTCGGGCGGGAACAGCGAATCCTCGCCGAGCGTGTCGCGCAACTGCTTCGCGAGCGCCTGCGCATCGGACTTCGCGTCGCCCTGCAGCGAGGCATCCTGGCGCAGTTCGCCGAGCGACTGCGTCGCGACACGCAGGCCGGCCACGGCAAGCACGCTCTTCGCGGCGCGGTCGGTCTGATCGCGCTGCAGCGCTTCCTGCGCCGCCACGATGGCCTGTCCATAGTGTTGCTGCTGGAACTGGATCTGCGCGATGCGCGACCACGGCTCTTCGCGCGTGGGATCCGCCGCGGCGAGTTTCTGGTAAAGCGAGATCGCGCGATCCTGGTCGCCGCCCTTCGCCGCGGTATCGGCGTCGGCTAGCGCCTTGTTGAATGCGTCTGGCGACGCCGCGAGATTATGGTCCTGCGTAGCGCAGCCCGCGATTACCCCGCATGCCAGCACCACCCCGGAGAGCCTTGAAATGACCCGGTTTATCATTCTTTCACCAACGTGTAATTATTAATTCGATGGAAGGGAACTAGAGTTTTGCTTTAGCTCGAGCGCGCGGGTATAGTACAGCCCAAATTTTGATAATTCAACTTCTTAATGTAATGCGCCGACACTAAATCGCTTCTTTGATGCGGGGTTTACTGCCACAAGAAATTCACACAGGAAAGAATTTCTCACTCGTGCAATTGAAAACGCGAGCGAGCCGGAAAAGTTTGCCGCATCACATAATCAACCGCTTATCGGCGCCACGCGGGGTAAATGCGCTTTTATGCGGATAGCATTATCCGGATCGCATATCACCACTTAACGGACCCTGGGCATTCACGCCTAGCCAACAAATAATGAATGCGCGTGTTATTCGTTTCGCATCGCTCCTCGTCGTCACGGCGCAACTCGCCGGCTGCGCGGCGGCCGTGCCGGCGCTCGGCAGTGCGGCGTCGGCGGCCTTGCAGCTCGCGGGCATCGGCAAGCCCGACGTGCCGGACAGCCAGAAACCCCCGCGCGACCTCGGTATCACGCTATTGGCGGCGCAAAACCTCAACGCGGCGACCGACCGCAAGCCACTTGCGCTCGTCGTGCGGCTCTATGTGCTGAAGGACCCTACGTCATTCCAGCAGGCATCGTTCGATACGTTCACCGACCCCGCAAAAGAAAAGAGCGCGCTGGGCGCCGACCTGCTCGGCGTGCGCGAAGTGACGCTCATTCCCGGCCAGCGATATAACGCCACCGAAAAGGTTTCACGCGAGGCGCAGGCATTCGGCATCGTCGCGCTATTCCGCGATCCGGCCATGCGGCGTTGGAAGTTCGCCTTCGATCCTGCGAAATCCGAGAAATCCGGCATAATGGTCGGCCTGCATAACTGCGCAATGACCGTCACGAGCGGCACGGTGATCTCGCCGGACCAGGGATTACCGCCGCAGCAGCTGAATCTGCTTTCGTCGGTGACTTGCGGGTGAATAAAGGACAAAGCACCGGGCAGAGTAACGAGCACGCGGAATATTTAACAATTTCAGTCCGCCGATCGCCGGCGCGAGCGGCACGGGCCGAATCACGCATAAAGCCGATTTAACATGAGTTATTCCTCGAAAGTGCTTTGGGGAGAGGGCCTGTTCCTGAGGCCTCAGCACTTCCAGCGGCAGGACGCCTATCACGAAGCGCGCCTCTTCGAATCGATCCAGGCCATTGCGCCGTACAACTGGGGCGTTCGCACCGCGCGGCTCGACCACGACGCACTGGGCAGCAACATGCTGCGCATGAGCGAGGTCGCGCTCGTGTTCCCGGACGGCACGCTCTACAGCGCGCCGCAGGCCGACGACCTGCCGCCGCCCGTCGCGCTCGACACGCTGCCCGAGGGCATCAACGAATTCACGTTCTACCTGGCGCTGCACCAGATGCGCGAAACCGGCACGAACTACGCGCCGGATCGCAACGAGGGCTTCGTCACACGCTACGTGAGCGAGCAGGCGAGCGTTGCCGATCACTACACGGACGCGGCGCAGGCCGACGTGACGTTCCTGAAAACGAACGTCAAGCTGATCGCGCACAGCGAGCCGCGCGACCAGTTGCTCTCGGTGCCCGTCGCGCGCGTGCGGCGCACCGCGACTTCGGGATTCGAGGTCGACGAAAGCTTCGTGCCGCCGAGTCTCGCCATCGAAGCATCGCCGCTCCTGCACCAGCGGCTGCGCCGCCTCATCGACGCGCTGCAGGCAAAGGTCAATGCGCTCTATGGTTTTCATCGCGAGCCGACCAAGAACATTATCGAGTTCCGGTCGGGCGACATCGCCTCGTTCTGGCTGCTGCATACGGCGAGCGGCGCGTTCGCCACGCTGGCGCATCTCTATCAGCATGCGGCGCTTCACCCCGAGCGGCTCTTTCACGAGCTGCTGCGCCTCGCGGGCCAGCTCATGACGTTCTCCAAGGGCTACGCGCTGGCCGACCTGCCCGCGTACCGCCACGACGATCCCGGCCCCGGCTTTGCGCGTCTCGATACGATTCTGCGCGACCTGCTCGAAACGGTGATCTCCACGCAATACTTCGCGATTGCGCTCGAAGAAGTGCGCCCGTCGTTCCATATCGGCCGGCTCGATTCGGGCAAGATCGACGACAAGACCACGTTCTACCTCGCCGTTTCGGCGGACATGCCCGCCGTCGATCTCGTCGAAGCCGTGCCGGCGCGCTTCAAGGTCGGCGCGCCCGACGACGTCGACAAGCTCGTGCTCTCGGCCATGCCGGGCGTGCGGCTCGTCTACACGCCCCAGGTGCCGCCCGCCATTCCCGTGCGACCGGGCGCATGCTACTTCGCGTTCGAGGCGCGCAGCGCGCTTTATGAGCGCATGGTGCAAGCGCAGTCGGCCATGGTCTACGCGCCCTCGGGCCTCAACGATCTCAAACTCGAACTGATCGCGGTGACGTCATGAGCAACGCCCCTTCCCTTTTCGGCGACGCGGCGCCGGCCGTGAATCACCCCGCGCCCGCCACAGAACCCGCTTACCAGGTGCGCTCGCTGCTCGATCTGCTCTACGACGGCTTCTTCATGCTGTTCCTGTTGAAGAACGGCCGCGAGCCTGGCGACGCCAGCGAATTCGGCGCGCGCGTGCAGCAGTTTCTGGGCGATTTCGAGCGCGGCGCGAAGAAACTGAACGTCGCGGCCGAAGACGTGTACGCGGCCAAGTTCGCGTTCTGCGCCGCACTCGACGAATCGGTGCTGGCATCCTCGTTCCGCATTCGCACCGAGTGGGAACGCCGCCCCTTGCAGCTCGCGCTGTTCGGCGAACAGCTTGCCGGCGAGAAGTTCTTCCAGTATCTCGAGGAATGTCGCGCGCAGGGCGCGCCGCGACTGCAGTCGCTCGAAGTCTTCCATATGTGTCTGCTGCTCGGGTTCCAGGGCAAGTACATTCTCGAGGGACCGGAAAAGCTCGCCTATCTCACGGCGCGCCTGGGCGACGAGATCGCGCATATCAAGGGCAAGCGCGCGCCCTTCGCGCCGCATTGGCCGCTGCCCGATCAGGTCGCGCACCGCCTCAAGCGCGAGGTGCCGCTGTGGTCCATCGGCGCGGTGTTCGCGCTGGTGGGTCTGCTCGCGTGGCTCGGCCTCAGCACCTGGCTGCGCGACAACACGGTGCACACGCTCGCGCCATATACGCAACTCATCAAGCTCGGGCCGCAATCGGCGAATCTGACGATCTCGCTGCCTTGAGCGTGTGAAAGCGGCGCGGCGCGCGGCCCGCCCCTTTCGCACCCGATCAACGCAAACAGCAGGGCCACCGCAGTAGCGGATATTTCGAAGCACCAGCAGAAGTAGCCGGATTGGCGCCTTGTCGATACGAACAACTAAGCAAATCATAATTCGTTGGTTTGCCTGAAATCGTTGCAGATCGACAATCATCGAGCATCGTCAATTCACTTACCTACCCTGCTCGTTGCCGAGTCTCCCGCTCATGAAGGCGTTCTCCCCGAAAATCCGCCGGCACTCCGCCGGAACCGTCCTGCTTGCCGCCTGCGCGGCTTCGGCCCTGATTCTCGCAAGCGGTTGCAAGCCGCATGGAGAGCAGACGCAAGACGCGTCGGCGCAGCAGGAAATCACCTATTTCAAGTACCCCGACAATCCTGCGTTCGACCTTGTCTATCTCGCCGACAAGCTGGGCTATTTCGACAATACGAGCACGCGGCCCAAATATGTCGGCAAGATTTCCGCGCCGCAGATCATTCCGCTCGTAGGTACCGGCGATATCGATTTCGGCACGCGCATGGTGCCGCTCGTCATCTCCGCAATCGCCAGCGGCGCCGATATCAAGGTCATTTCCGCAGGCGGCGAAACGCTGCCCGACGCACCCCACATGAAGTATTTCGTGCGCAAGGATTCGCGCATTTTCGGGCCGAAGGACTTCGAGGGCAAAACCGTGGCGTTCAACAGCTTCGGCGCGTGCGCGGAGTTCGTCACCAAGAAGTATCTGGCGCAACACGGCGCGGACGTTTCGAAGGTGAACTGGCTCGTCGTGCCCGACAATCAGTCCGAGCAGGCGCTCGTCACGAAGAACGTGGACGTCGCGATCATTCATCCGCCCTTTTCCGGCTCGGCGGAAGCCGATCCGCAACTGCGCAAGCTGTGGAGCGACTGGGACGAGGATCACGGCCTTGGCGGCATGGCGCCCTATAGCGTGAACGGCGCGTTCGCCCGCGCCCACCCGCAGGCGGTGCGCGACTTCGTCACGGCCATCGCGAAGGCGGGCAATTGGGTCAATGCGCATCCCGACGAAGCGCGCAAGCTGACGGCCGAGCGGCTCGGCATCGACGTTCGGCTCGTGGAGCGCTATGCCTACGTGAAGGATCTCGTGGTCACGGAGCCGCCCATCCAGTACTACATCGATATTCTCGAGGCGGCGGGCAAGATTCCGAAGGGCAAGGTCAACGTCAAGGATGTCTACACGAACGACTTCAATCCGTTCGCGAAGCACGAGGCCCAGGCCAGCGCGATGACCCTGCCTAACGGAACGCGCTCGTGAGCACGGCAACTGCGCTACGCGAGAAGATCGTCGCGCGCGATCTCTCGCTCACCTATGGAAACGCGCAAACGGACACGCATCATACGGTCCTCAAGCGCTTCGATCTCGCCGTACGCGACGGCGAATTCATGGCGCTTTTGGGTCCGAGCGGCTGCGGCAAGTCGACCTTCCTCAACGTGCTCGCCGGCCTCACGCCGCCAACCTCGGGCGATATTCGCGTGGACGGCGACCCCGTGAGCGCCGTGCGGCAAAAGCTCGGCTTCGTGTTTCAGGGCTACGCGCTCTTTCCGTGGCGCACCGTGCGCAAGAACGTGGAAGCGGGACTCGAAATTCGCGGCATGCAGCGCGCCGCGCGGCGCAGCGAGGCCGAACGCTTTTTGCGCCTCGTGGGCCTGCTGGAGTTCGCGGATCATTATCCGCATCAGCTTTCCGGCGGCATGCGCCAGCGCGTCGCGATCGCTCGCGCGCTCGCTTACGGCCCCGAGATTTTGCTGATGGACGAGCCGTTCGGCGCGCTCGATGCGCAGACGCGTGAATTGCTTCAGCAGGAATTGCTCGCGATCTGGGAGCAAAGCGCCACGACCGTCGTGTTCGTCACGCACAGCATCGACGAGGCGATCTTTCTCTCCGATCGCATCGCCATTCTCGGGCGCGGTCCCGGTCGCGTGAAAGAGATCATCGACGTCGATCTGCCACGCCCGCGCGACGCCGCGCTGCGTCACTCGGCGGCGTTCGTCGCGCTGCGGCAGCGCGCGTGGGCGAGCCTCAGCACGGAACTCGACACACGGCTCGACGTACAGCCGCAAACCGATGCATTGACGGGAGCCGATCATGTCCGATTCGATGTCTGACTCGATGTCCAACCGGGGCGCGGTCGGCGAATCCTCGCGCAGCGTACGGCGCGTGCATGCAGCTTCATCTATCGCACGCCTTTATGTGGGCGTGGAGCGCTCCATCGCGCTCGTCGCCTTCCTGCTGTTGTGGGAGTTGCTGCCCCGGCTCGGCGTGGTCAACGCGGCGTACCTGAGCCCGCCTTCACAGGTCGCCCTCGCGATCGCGCGGCTCTTCGAAAACGGCGACGCGTGGACACATATCGGCGCGAGCGCCGTGCGCTCCATTAGCGGCCTGCTGCTCGCCGTGGCCGGTGGCATCGTCTGCGGCTTCCTGCTGGGATGGTTCCGTCGCGTCGAGCGCATCGTCGATCCCGTCTTTCAGCTGCTGCGCCAGGTGTCGGCCTTCGCGCTCTTTCCGGTTTTCATGCTGTTTCTCGGCATCGGCGAGTCGTCGAAGATCGCCATTGTCGTGTGGGCTGCGTTCTGGCCGGTGCTGCTCAATACCATTGCGGGGGTCAAGCAGGTCGAGCGCGTGCTGATCGACTGCGCGCGCTCGATGGGCGCCTCGCAGCGCTTTATCGCGACGAGGGTCGTGCTGCCGGCGGCGCTGCCGCAGATCCTCACGGGCGTGCGGCTGGCGGGCGCATACAGCATTACCGCGCTGGTGGCGGCGGAAATGATCGGGGCGCGTTCGGGGCTCGGCTTCTACACGCTCAATTCGCAGGAGACGTTTCAGATTCCCGACATGTACGCGGGCATCGTTCTGCTCGCCATCTTTGGACTGCTGATCAATCAGAGCCTGTCGATCCTCGAACGGCAACTGCTGCGCTGGCGCGTCGGGCTCGCGCAGAATGGCTAGCAACGCTCCGCTCGACGCCTCGGCAGTTCCGCGGCGCTTGCGCTGGCCGGCCACCACGCTAACGGCCACGCTCGCATTGGTCGCATTGCTCGCGCTGCTCGCGTGGGTGCTGAACGGCGACTTGCCACGCACCCTTCCCGAGAGCGACCGGCCTTTCGCCGCTGCGGCAGCGCGCGGCGTGCTGATCGTGGCGGTGCCGCCGCGCCCCGCGCCCACGCTTTACGTCGGCAAGGTCGACCGCACGGCGCGCTCGCCCGATCCGTTCGCGGCGGCGCTCGCTTCGGATCTCGCTCGCCGCGCGGGGCTGCCCGTGCAGTTCCTGCTGGTCGAACCGGCCGCCGCGCGTGCCGCCCTGCAGTCGGGCAAAGCCGACGCCGCGATCGCCGGCCTGGGCTTCTCTCCCGACGCGCGGGTTGCGTTCGCGCCGGCTTCGTATTCGAGCGGCCGTGGCATGGCGCTCGTGCTGGGCCATGGCACCGTGCGGACATGGCGCGACCTGCGCGGCCGCGCGATTTGCGCATCGCAAGGCAACCCTTATGCACAGCGCGCAGCGCGCGAGTACCACGCGAACATGCACGGTTTCGATCGACCGCTCGATGCCCTGCTGGCGTTCCAGGCGGGCGATTGCGCCGCCCTCGTCGACGACGAGTTCGTGATCGAGGCGCTGCTCAAGCAGGCGGACTGGTCCTACTATCGCCCGCTACCCGGAACGATCGCTGCGCAGGCCGCGTTCATCGCGACGCGCGCGGGCGACGCGGCGAGCGCCGTCTTCGTCGGCGACACGTTGACGGCCTGGCGACGTAGCCGGTGGTTGGCGACCGTGCGCAAAGATCAGGCAATCAATCTCGCGTTCGACATGTTCAACGCGGAAAACGACCTGTATTGCCACTAACCGCGCCGCTTCAGTTCTGCTACGCGAAGCCGATAGCTTTTCAACAGGCACGCCTTGTCACCGCACGCATTGCGCGAGTTTCGAAGCCATGCCCGTTGCTCTGCCCTTAGCCGGTCTTTGTTGGTCGATACCTTCAGCTTCTGGTGATAGGCTTCTGCCATGGTCTTGTCGATGCTGGCGAGTTCCGAATCTCCGCAAACCAGCTGTGCCTGAGCGGAGATGATTTCGCTGCAATTGAAGCTTTGCGCCAGCGCCGCTTTCGTTGCGGGCTGCGCTTCCAGCAGCCCTGGCCTGCAAAGCCCGTGAAGCAAGGTGCACGCGATATTGCGCCCGACCCACGCCATGTCTGCCGCACCATACTGCTCGACGAAGCGGTTGATGCCGGCGTGGCTCACGCCCCGTTGCATGGCGTTCGCCGCGATGATTTCGTTGCAGAGCGAGTCCTCGGCGTAGGTGCTCCCGGCGCGCCGATAGCAACTGTGAAAGCCAAGCTGCCCCGTGCCCATGACACTTCTACGCTCCCCTGAGGCGAACAGAATCGAGGCGCATGCGGACGCGCACCGCGCATTGTCCGCAACGATCGTATAGACCCTGACCTGATCCATTGCATCCACCACGCGAAAAGCCGCTTCGACGTTTCCGCCGGGGCTATCCAGGACCAGGGGCACGAGTCCTTCGCGATCACGGTCGGCGAGTTTGGCGGCTGCCAGAAACTTTTCGGCATCGCCGCTCTGAATCTTTCCCTTCCCGATCACCATCTTCAGTTTTAGATCGGGCTGGTAGTAGATCTTGAACTCCATTGCCCGCAAGACGCTGGGCAGCACGAGCAGCGCAGCCAATAGCCACGCGCGCGCGAGGCGGTGCAGGGTCGTCGAATGCCAGGCGTTACGCATACACGCCTCCGCGCGGCGCACGCCTCCGAACGGAACCTGGTTTAGAAGCCGCGCCTCAGGTTCCGGTCGCGTAATGGATCAGTCGTCTTCTGCGTGAGCCGCAAGATGCCCTGATCGTCGAAGTAGAAGTGAAACATCATGTAATCGATGTTGTTCTCGATGTAGCGGTAGGACCAGACTTCCCGCTGCATGCGCGAAAAGTAGGCTGTCTCCGCGGGCCGGCCGAAATGGATCAGGACATCGTTACGTGTCCATTCGTTGACTTTCGCGCGATAGAACTCGCTCTCCTGCAAGACCTGACGCAAGCTCACGACCTTGCCGCTCGCGTCGATATCGGCAACGGTGTTCGTCGACCCCATCGGCTGGGTCGGCCACATGAGCCGTTTGCCGCCGTCCGGCAGGTTATAGGTTTCGCGCGGCGGCCCGAGGCGCGCGATCAACGCGGACTGGTCGGCGCCGGGCTCGACGC
This sequence comes from Paraburkholderia sp. CNPSo 3076, assembly GCF_026343935.1. Classification (NCBI taxonomy): domain Bacteria; kingdom Pseudomonadati; phylum Pseudomonadota; class Betaproteobacteria; order Burkholderiales; family Burkholderiaceae; genus Paraburkholderia; species Paraburkholderia sp. CNPSo 3076. Next base: position 111,090 of record NZ_JAPMAL010000014.1, read on the forward strand.
TTTGCCACGGCTGGGCGCAACCGGCCACGAGCGCCACCACGGCGGCAAACACGAAGTTGGACAGAGTCCCCATTCACGCTCCCCTGAGCAGCGAACCTGGCGAGCAACACAGGCAGATCGTGCCGGACGTGGTGCATGCGCACAATCGGACCATGGTCCTACCGCCAGGACAACCGTGGCGCCTGCGCAAACGCCGCCAACGTGTTTGCTCGTTGAAAACGGAACGCCGAAGAGTATGCTTGGGCCTGATGTTCGGGCTCCCGAGCATCGCTGGGGGCGCCGCCCACGCGTGCGTCCAGCCTCTGGTTCGTTCCCTAACGTTCCATCCCCCGGGGTGCGAAATGATCAAGCGCATTTCGCTGATTTCCGCTTCGGTCGCACTCGGGTGTCTCGCCACCCTCGTCCCCGTTTTCACGAGTCTTTACGTTGCGAACGAGGACGTCCAGCGGCGTGATCGCGCCGAGCTCAGGGAGTTCGCCGACAAGGCGGTGATGCGCACTGACCTCGTCACTTACCAGGCCTTTGCCGCCCTTTCCGACCTGGACCGCGAGCCGGGCACGCCGTGTTCGCCATCCAGCCTCGAACAGGCCTCGCGTGTCATCTACAACTACCGCTATGTTCAGGATGCCGGCGCATACGCCGACGGGCACTATCTCTGCTCTCCGCTGCTTGGCGACGTGCGCAGCAAGGACCTCACGCTCCCGCCGCCCGACTATCGCAGCGACGACGGCTACCTGGTGTGGTTCCAGCAGAAGAGTCCGCTAAGCGACGTCCGCAAGGACATTCAGTTTGGCCGCAATGGCCACTACGTTTCCATCGACCCGGGCTCCTATGTCGATCTCATTGATCCAGCGAGGCGCCCTATCGCCGTGATCCAGATTACGACGGGAAGGCTCCTCGCGGTCTCGACCGGCGCGGATCCGGACGACATGCTCGATGCGTGGAAGCACAACGGTAATGTGGACAGCAATGACTGGAATTACGCTGTCGCCCGATCGTCGACACGCCCGCTTGGCGTCGTGGTCAAGTCGCCGCGCAGCAGCGTGGCGGGCGACTGGCCCAAGCTGCTCGCCGCGTGGCTGACCATCGGCGTGTTCGCGGGCGCCGCGCTCGGCTGGCTCGCCTACAAGCGCGTTTCTCGGCAACTCTCGTTCCCGTCAACGCTGCAGTGGGCCATCACCCGGCGCAAGATCGACGTGGTTTTCCAGCCCATCGTGCGGCTCGAGGACAACCAGTGTGCAGGCGCCGAAGCGCTGGTGCGCTGGACACTGAACGGGCGCGCCATCTCGCCAGAGGTCTTCGTGCGCGTGGCCGAAGACAATCACCTCATTCAGCCGCTGACCGATCTCGTGCTCGAAAAGACCATCGCGCAGCTAGGAAAACTGCTCACGGCGAATCCAGCGTTTTATGTCTCGATCAACGTGAGCGGCGAGGATCTGCAGAGTTTGCGCTTTCTGAACCTGCTTAGCGCGTCGCTCGAAGGAACCGGCATCGCGCCCGCGCAAATCCGCATCGAGGCGACGGAGCGCAGCTTCATGAACGCAGAGGCCACGCGGGGTGTCATTGCGGCCTTCCGGGCCGCAGGCCACCCCATCTATATCGACGACTTTGGAACCGGCTACTCGAGCCTGTCGTATCTGCAGAGCTTCGAAATCGATGTGCTGAAGATCGACAAGTCGTTCGTCGATACGATCGTCCAGGATACCGCCTCGAGCGTCGTCGCGCCGCACATCATTTCCATGGCCCACGAGTTGGGGCTGAAAATCGTCGCCGAGGGCGTGGAGTCCGGCGCACAGGTGACGTGGCTGCGTAGCAAGGGCGTGCAGTATGGCCAAGGCTGGTACTACTCAGAGGCGATGTCCGCCGCCGATCTCGCGAAATGGCTGGGTAAGCATCGCGCGCCGCGCGAGCCAAACAGCATGCCGGCGAGCTTTAGTTGACAATTCAACTCGATGTCGCAGCCGTCGCGACGGCACGAGCGCTCACGTCAAGCGCCCGCAAGCTGAAAATCGACACCGCCTGCTGCAACTGCGCCGCCTGATCGGCCATCGGGCTTGCCGCGGCGGCCGCCTGTTCAACGAGGGCCGCGTTTTGCGACGGCTACCGCAAATACGATCACACCGGCGAATGCTGTCAGCAGCTTTTTGAACACCGTCATGCGATCGAGCCACTTCATGGCTGTCCCCTTATTCGATTCCGTTTTATGTGGCTCACGGCGAGAGAAGGCCTCGAAGCGAGCGCGCCAAGCTTGACTCAATCACCCCCGCCAAGGGTAGGAGGAGAACCGATATAGGGAGAATCAGCCAGCGCTTCTAGCGTCTAGCGGTGTCAGCGGAGTTCTGCTAACCCGCCACGCGCGCTGCGTTTCGAGGGGAACGTTGCATCCATGACGCGTTGCCGGGGCGCAAGCGCTGCCAGGCCGCCCGTCAGCCTGAGAACCCTTAATTTCCGGCCTGCTGCGCGCCGGCCGGTACGAGCTTCAGCGTGTGCACCGCCGTACCCGGCAGGAACGGCGCCGCGTCGCCATGCACCCACGTTTCATGCCCCGCGAGGAAATACGGCGACATGGGATTGCCCGATTGCCCGCCCGGCATCTCGAAGATGCCGTCCTGCTCGCGCCCCGGCGACACCGCGAAGCGCTCGGACGCGCCGAACGCGGGCGTCTGCACGCGCGGCATGTTGATGTCGCCTGGCAGCGGGTCATGCGGCGCGCTGAGCCAGCCGCGAACCCACGGCAGCCACGCCGGCACCATGCGCGCGAACGGATGCGCAATTACCGAGCGGTTGCGCACGCCCCAGCGCGCCTCTTCGAGCCTGGTGCCCTTGGGCAACCGGGCGATCGCGTGATCGATGCGGCCCAGCATGAACGCACGCCAGTCCGAAAAGCCGCCCGGTATCCACGCGCGATGATCGGCCAGCGTCTCCATCGTCGCTTCGTAACGCGAGTTCGCCGCGCGATAGCTGAGGTCCGGCGCAATCGCGGCCATCTGCTTGTCCAGTACACCGAACCATGCTTCGTAGAGCGAGTCGTAGAACGCACGCACCAGCCGGTAGCCGACTGCATTCACATCGGCGCGGCCATCCCACGCCTGAACGAGGCGCTGGAATTCGGCGCGTTGGGGATGACCGTCGAGCGCGCGCGCATCGAGCGCGTCGAGCGCCACGCGGCTCCAGTGCTCGATCCAGAACGCGCGGTCGTCGGTCTGCACCGCGAGCATGTCGCGCTCGCTCGCGTGCGGCAGCGCGAACAGGTCGTTGCGAATCTGCGTGGCGCGCGCGCCGAGATCCGTGCCGGCGTCGCCGATCTGCGCCACCTCCTCCATCGGCAGGGTGCGGTTGTTCGCGGTCCAGATGCGGCCGGCCGGCGGATCGACGCGTACGGGATACGCGTCGGGCGTCCGATACCCTTGCCAACCGGCGTACGTCCCGGAGCGGTACGGCAAGCCCGAGAGGGCTGCCGCCTGACCGTCCGCCTCAGCGTCCGCATCGGCATCCGCGAAGCGCGGCAGCGGTCCGGCAAGCGTCCAGCCGATATGGCCTTGGGCGTCGACCGCCATGAAGTTCTGCGTCGGCATGCCGAAGGTCTGCGCGGCGCGCAACGCGTCGGCGACGTTCGAGATGCCTTCGAGCCGCATGAAGTTCATGTTGGTCGCCTGCGGATCCTGCGCGACCCAATGCAATGCATACGCGCGCTCGCCGACCACGAGTTGCGGCCCCCAGCGCGTTTGCACGACCGGCAGATCGACGCTCGCACCGCCGTTCACGCCGAGCCGCTCGTGAATCACCTGCGCACGCTCCCATCCGCCGCCCGGGACACGGTAGCGCAGTGGATCGGCCGGATCGCGTTGAAGTTCGACCAGATCGACGAAGCGCCCGTAGCTGTTCGTGAAGCCCCACGCGATATGACCATTGCTGCCGGCCACGACGAACGGCGTACCCGGCAAACTGACGCCCGTGACACGCCGCTCGCCGCCGTTGGGCGCGGGATAGACGAGCGAGATCCGGTACCAGATGTTCGGCAGCGACAGGCCGAGGTGCATGTCGCTCGCGAGCAGCGCGCCGCCGTGTGCGCTGTGCGCGCCGTCGACCGCGCAACCGTTGCTGCCGACCATCGAATCGACCGCGCTCCCGGCGCCCGCGAAGGCGTTCACGAAACCAGGCAGGCCGGCGAGCAGCGCGGTGGTATCCGGTTCGGCATCGGCAGCGGACTGCGTTGACGGCAGCCATGATGGCGGCGCAGCGGGCAGCGCCGCCGGCGGCTGCGCCATCGCGCGCTGCCCGTCGAGCGGGGCGTCCCAACGGCTCGTCTCAGGCAGCAGGAACGCAAGCAGATCGGCCGGCACGCGCTCGCGCAGCGCTGCGCGCGAGAGCACGCGCCTCACCTGGTCATACTGAAGATCGAAGTACATCGCGTAGACGGCGAGCACCGTGTCTTCCGGACGCCACGGCGCCGGTTGCGCGCGCAACAGCCAGTATTCGAACGGCCGCGCGCGAAGCGAGCGCAGGCCGTCGTTGACGCCCGCCGTATAGCGCTCGATTAGTTCCCGCTGGTCGGCGGAGAGCCCGGCGAGCGCCGCCTGCGCGTGTTCGCGAAAGCGCAAGGGCCGGTCGCGGCGGTCCAGCGGCAGCGGCGCCGGGCCGATGAGCGCCGCCATCTCGCCGGCCGCGACCCGGCGCAGCAAGTCCATCTGGAAGAAGCGGTCCTGCGCGTGAAGGAAGCCGCTCGCATACGCAACGTCGCCACGCGTGCCGCCCTGCACCGTCGGCACGCCAAGTGCGTCGCGCCCGATCGTCACCGGTGCGGAGAGCGGCGCGGCACGCGTGCCGTCCAGCTGCGGCAAGCTGCCGCGCAACGTCAGCCAGCCCGCCAGCACCATGGCAGCCAGGACGATGACGACGGCGCACAACAGGATCAGCGGCCACGCACGGCGCCGCTTTGGCGGGAGAAGACTCGAACGGGTCATGGAGAAGCACGCGGGTCGTTGTGTTCAGCGCTTCCAGGCGCGGCGACCGGATCGGCCGGACGCCGTACGACCATAGCATGACCCTGTGGCAACAACACGCAGGGAGAGCGACGCGACTTTTATCCCCTTCACCGAGCTTCCTGCGCGCGACACTCTGCCATCTGCCACCTTGCCGCGGAAGGAAGACAATCTCAATATTGCGTTCTGTCCGAGATCGCACAGGGGCGACGACATGGCAAAGAAGTTTCCGATTCACCCGCTGCACCCCGAGCGCCTGTGCTGGGGCTGCGACCACTACTGCCCGGCCAACGACATGCGATGCGGCAACGGCCAGAGCCGCACGCAGCATCCGGCCGAACTCCTCGGCGACGACTGGCTCGAACAGGGCGACTGGGGTATCGAAGTCGACGCCTCCGGCATAAGCGTCACACCTTAACCCGCGAAATCAAATATGAATGCCGCCGGCCACCTCGATGCGCTGCGCGTTCACCCAGCCAAAGTCATCCGACAGTAGACCCGCAATCACGGGCCCCACGTCAGTCGGCAATCCCGCGCGGCCCAGCGCGGTATGTTCCGCCACCGCCTTGTTGACCTCCGGATTGTCCCGCACGATGCCGCCACTGAAGTCGGTCGCAATGGCGCCCGGCGCCACGACGTTGACCGCGATCCGGCGCGGCGCGAGTTCGAGCGCCATATAGCGCGTGAGCGCTTCGACGGCCGCCTTCATCGGGCCATAAATCGCGCGGCCCGGAAACGCGAAGCGCGCAAGGCCCGAGGAGAGGTTCACGATCCGGCCGCCGTCATGAATGAGCGGCAGCAGCTTTTGCGTCAGCAGAAACGGCCCCTTGAAATGCACCGCGAACTGCGCGTCGAGCTCCGCTTCGGTGCCGGCTGCAAGCGTGGCCGTCGAGGAAATACCGGCGTTGTTCACCAGATAATCGAAGCCCTTTGCATTCAGCGTCCCAAGCGCTTCCCCAAGCCGCGCGACGAAGTCGTCGAACGTGCCTGAATTCGCGATGTTCAATTGCAGTGCGATCGCCCGGCTGCCCGCTTGCGCGACCTCGGCACAGACCTTCTCTGCCTCGGCGCGATTGGTGTGGTAACTGAGAACCGAGTGGACGCCGCGGCTTGCCAGCCGCAGCACCGTGTCGCGGCCGATCCCGCGGCTGCCTCCGGTGACAACCGCGATTTTCGGGCCCGACTGACTGCCGTTCTTCGTTGCCATTTGGCACCTCTCGCTGTGTTGGATAGCGTCGATTCTGCGCCCGACGCCACCGGCGAGTGAATACCCGAACCTGCCCGATTCTTGCCTAATCCTGCTTCGCTGACTAAGATGGGTCGGCGCGCACCTTCCATCGCGCGTTTCTTGTCGAGCCCCCATGACGAACGAACTCGCCGCCGCCCTCCTGCGCTACACGCAAACGCAGCCAGGCACGAGCCCATACAGCACCGCTGTCGACGGACTGCTCATCCTGCGCTCCGACCACCCCGCGCCGCCTACGTTTCGCTCGGCGCGCCCGGCTTTGTGCATCGTCGCTCAGGGCGCCAAATGGGCCAGTTTCGGCGGGGCGCAACTCGAGTACCGGGCCGGTCAAGCGCTCGTGGTCGGCGTGGAAACGCCGTCGCGGGGCCGCGTGTTCGAGGCGAGCCCGGACAAACCTTGCCTGGTTCTGATTCTCGAGCTGGACCTGGCCATGTTGCGCGCCGTGGCAAAGGAGATGTCGCCTGCGCCCGTGCCGGCGGCGGACGCAAGCCGCGGCGTGTTCGTCGCGAACTTCGACGGCCCCCTCGCCGAATGCGCGCTGCGCGCCGTGCGCCTGCTGGACACGCCCGACGCCATCGGCATGCTGTACCCCATGCTCATGCGCGAGATCTGCTACTGGTTGCTAAGCGGTCCGAATGGATCGAAAATCGCGAGGCTGGCGTCGACCGAAAGCCCTTCTCACAGCCTGCTGCGCGCGGTGGAAAATTTGCGGGCGCGGTTCGCCGAAACCGTGCGCGTGGAAGACCTGGCGGCAGTCGCCCAGCTCAGCGCCTCGGCGTTCCACCGGCAGTTCAAGGCGCTGACGGGGCTGCCGCCCCTTCAATACCAGAAGCAGTTGCGGCTTCTGGAAGCGCGCAGACTGCTGCTTTCGCTGTCGATGAGCGTACAGGCCGCCGCATTCGAAGTGGGATACGAGAGCGCCTCGCAGTTCAGCCGCGAATACACGCGGATGTTTGGCGCGCCGCCGAAAAAGGACTCGTCGCAAGCGCGGGCACTGCGCGAGGCCGCGTAGCCTGCTCCGGCGACACGCGGCGCGAGAGCGGGGCGTCCGCTTTCGCGCCGTGCACACGTCACGCTGGACGCATCACATCACTTGCCGTACACGTCGAAGTCGAAGTACTTCTTCTCGATCTTCTTGTACGTGCCGTCCTTGATGATGCCGGCGATCGCGCCGTCGATCTTCGTCTTGAGCGCCGTGTCTTCCTTGCGCAGGCCGATGCCGGCGCCGTTGCCGAGAGTGACCGGATCGTCGAGGTCGCCGCCCGCGAAGCTGTAGCCCTGGCCGCGCGGCGTCTTCAGGAAGCCCACTTCGGCCTGCACGGCGTCTTGCAGCGCCGCGTCCACGCGGCCGGCCAGCAGGTCCTGATAGACCTGGTCCTGGTTCTGGTAAGGCACGACCTCTACGCCAGCCGTTGCCCAATGCGCCTTTGCGTAGGTCTCCTGAATCGTGCCCTGCTCCACGCCCACACGCTTGCCCTTGAGCGATTCCGCCGTCGGCATGATGCCCGAACCCGTCTTCGCGACAAGGCGCGTCGGCGTATTGAACAGTTTGTCCGAGAACGCAATCTGCTCCCTGCGCGCCGGGGTCATCGACATCGACGAGAGCACGCCGTCGAACTTGCGCGCCTTCAGCGCCGGGATCATGCCGTCGAAGTCGTTCTCGATCCACACGCATTTGGCATTCAGGCGGTGGCAGATCTCGTTGCCGAGATCGATGTCGAAGCCGACCAGTTTGCCGTCCGGTGCTTTCGATTCAAACGGCGGATAGCTTGCATCGACACCGAAGCGAATGGTGTCCGCCGCAAAGGCGCCGGCGCTGGCCGTGGAGGCGATCAAGGCAATAGAGACGGCTGCAAACAACTTTTTCATGGGATCCCCTCGGTTCTGGATATCAGGGTGGTCAAGACACGGACACCGCCCGCATGGTTGCGGCGCGGACATTCCCCCGCGGCGCACACCACAAGCGTGATCGACGCTGCGGATGCACCTGCGCCCGGCAAGGTAGCAGTCCAGAATACTCGCGTCGAGTCGTCAAAAACAGGCGGAAACACCTATGGCCTGGGAGAACCCTGGGGGGGAAAACTCGGGACGAGCCGGGCCAGCCCGCCTTCATGGCAGGGAAGACCCTAAAGCGGTTGAGAGCGGCGGTTGAGAGCGGCAGTTGAAGGCCGCCGACGTATGGCCGCATTAAAGGCGCGGCGCCGGATGCATTTCGCGGCGGAGATCGCGGCGAACTTCGCGAAGCCGCCAGACGCGGCGGCGCGAGCGGGCCGCACGCATGCCCGCACTGTCACGCAATCGGGACAGACCGTTTTCCTTCTCGATGGCGGCGTCGTCTAACGCGCAGCACGGGAAGTCGATCAGAGCGGAGAAGTCGGGATTTCGCCCAGCCGGAACGAAGACGCGGGCGAGTTCGGAAAAGAGGCGCTTGAACATGGGCAGTTATCCGGCATGACCACCGTTGCGGACGCCATTGCCCGGGAAATGATTGACCTGCCCGGTACGACGCGCCGGGTCGCACGAAGCCGGCATCGATGCCAGTTTTCGTCAGCGCGAATTTTCCCTGGAATAAATTTGCCGGGCAAGCATTTCTTTAGCGCGATTCGGCGAGGTAGCGGGCTTCGCCTTCTTCGGTATCCGATGTCATGACGACGCGATTGCGCCCCGCCGCCTTCGCCACATAAAGCGCCGCGTCGGCGCGCACTATCGCGCTCTCCAGCGTATCGGCCGGCACGAACCTGCCGACGCCCGCGCTGAGCGTGCAGCGCACGCCTTCGGCGGACGAACGTTCGACCGCAAGCCGCAGCGTATTCGTCAACGTCGCCGCGTCGTGCTTTTGCGCGTATGCAAAGAGGATCGCAAACTCTTCGCCGCCCAGCCGGCCGAACAGATCGCATGACCGCAATTGCGCGGTGACGACCGAGGCGACGTGCGCCAGGATGCGATCGCCGACCGCATGGCCGAAGCCGTCGTTGACGGCCTTGAAGTTATCGATGTCGAGAATCGCGATCGACAAGGGATCGCCCTTCTCCCGCGCCTGCGCAAGCAGGACCTGCGCCCTGGCAATGAACGCCCGCCGCGTGAGCGTGCCCGTCAGTTCGTCGATCGTCGCGATCTTTTCCATGCGCCCAAGGATCCGGTCGTGAGCGAGCATCACCATACCGATCGACATGCAGGGCAACGTGACGATCGCAAGGCCGAGCAGCGCCACGTTCCATGGCGACGGCTGCACGAACGTAAGCGACGGCACGGCCCCGGAAACGATCGCGCCGATCCGCGCGACATAAACGAGCGCACCGAGCCCGGCGGCCACGGCGATCAGCCGGCACGCGTAGCGCGTACCCTCGCGCGAAGCATGCCGCAGCACCAGCGTACCTATCGCGAGCCGCCCATAGATGAGACCCAGTGAAACGAGCACGCCTCGCGCGCCGTTACTGGGCGACACCCACATGAAATAGACCAGCGCAGCGCACATCATGACCAACGCCGCGGATTCCGTGCGGCATACGGCGCGCATGCCGAAGAACTGACGCGTGCCCTGCACGAGGAGCACGACCGCGCCCAGGGTCGCGACCGACGTCGCGACGATCGTGATCGCGCCAGCACGCGGTCCGGCGAGCACGATCCAGGTGGATACCGCGGCCACCAGCGCATAACCCAGACACCAGCGGCCCACGCCCGGCAAGGCGGTTCGAATCAGCGAGCCCAGGACGGCGACGCTCATCAGGCAAGATACGATCAAGATCCCGAATAGAGCGAAGGCGCTGAGCATGAGAACGGGCCGGGCAACGAAAGGAGAAAGTCAGGAGGCGTGAGGCGGCACTCGACCGATGAAAGCCAATTGAAACGATTTTCGGCCGCGTGTGGCGCATCCTGCTTGAGCGCCGGGGACGTATCGTATCGCAGGTTTGGCCTGGATCCATGCAATCCAGATCGATCTGGTCGACCTGGCCCGCTCGAGCACGCGAATCGAAACGCGACGACCGGCGACCGCCCGGCGCACGGCAGAAACCCGCGAACGATCGACGCTACACTAAGCGACACCCGCGGACTCGACCAACGAGGTACTTCCCATGCCAGCACCTGACGCCAGGCGTTCAATGCGACTTGTCTGCGCCTTGCTTTGCGTGCTGTTCTGGCTTGGCGGCTGCGCGGGGTTGATCGGAGACCCGCTGCGGGTCAACGTGGCGGGGCTCGAGCCGCTGCAGGGCGAAGGCATGGAGATGCGCTTCAACGTGAAGCTGCGCATCCAGAATCCCAACGACACGCCGGTCGAATTCAGCGGCGTGTCGCTGCAACTGGACCTGAACGGTCAATCGTTCGCCAGCGGCGTGAGCGACCAAAGCGGCGTCGTGCCGCGCTTCGGTGAAGCGGTGATCGTCGTGCCGCTGACCGTCCCGGCATTCGCCGCCGTGCGCCAGGCTTTCGCCTTTGCGGGCAGCGCACAGGCCGGCAACATTCCCTACGAAATACGCGGACGCCTCGCAGGCGGCATCGGCGGCGGCACGCGCTTCGCCGATCACGGCAAACTGTCGCTGCCAACGCAGGGCCTGCTCGGCCCGTGACCACCGGGCGGGCTCGTTGCAAACGCAACTGGATATAACCCTATTTACCGGTCGGCAATACACGGCTATGACAAAGCCGCATAGAACATGCGGATTGCCGGCACTGGGCGCCCCGTACGGAACCACGATGACGACGCGAGACGCAGATCCGTTGATGAACCCGGCCCCGGTGGTCAGTACCGACCCGGCAACGCTGATCGCCCTGCTCAACGAGGATCTGTCCGCGAGCCGATCGTTGCACGAACCCACGCACGCGATCGCATTCGTGGATCTCGACATGCCGGGCATCGACGGTTGCCAGTTCGCGCAGCGGGTACGCGTGCGGGCAGACTGGCGCGATCTGCGCCTCGTCGCGCTGACCGGCTGGGCGCAAGCCGGCGACGCGCTCCGCAGCGCCCAGGCCGGCTTCGACCGGCATCTCGTCAACCCTATCGGCCTCGATCAGCTCACCGCCGCGCTGACGCTCGTACGCGAGCGCTGATTCGCCGTTGCTTCATCGATCGCCGTGCTGCGGGCATTAGCGTTGCTCCACCATGATTGCGCTAGTGGAGCGCGCATATTCAATGACCCACCCTGAGCACACAGGAGCACGATCATGGACACGAGACACGCACACGCCATCGCGAACGAGGTCGCGGGAGAAGCGCAGCACCTGGCCGGCCGCATGCTGGGCGACCCCGCCATGGGCCTGGCCGGCAAGGCAAAGGTGCTGTACGGCAAGTCCCAACAGGCCTTGAACAATGCCGCCGACGCCACGCGCGACAACGTTGCCGACAAGCCCATGACCGCGCTCGGGCTCGCCGCCGCCCTCGGCTTCGCGCTCGGCGCGGCATGGGCCCTGAACCGCAATAAATCCGAAGGCTGAGCATAAGCACGGCGCGGGAACGTTTTATGCGCGTGGTCCTGAAACTGCCTCACTGATGCGAATCGTGTGTCATCGCGAGGCGTAGTCAGGAGCCCGGCCCATGACGATTGGCTGTCCCGAATGCGGCGCCCTCGAGGACATCCCTCCGCTCGGCCCGCGCATGCTCGCGCGTTGCAGGATCTGCCAGTACCCGCTGGAGCGCCGGAGCGGGCGCAGCATCACCGCTTCGCTCGCCTGCGCCACCACGACATTCGTCCTGCTGTTCCCCGCCAATCTCGTGCCGCTGATGACGGTGCACATGCTCGGCGCCGATCGCTCATCGGTTCTCGCGTCGGGCATCGTGTCGATCTGGCGCGACGGCTGGCTCGCGCTCGCGCTATTGCTCGGTGCGTTCGGCATCGTGCTGCCTTTCGTGCGCTTCGGCGTGCTCATGATCGTGCTGGGACTGGTCCGTTTCGGCGTGCGGTTCAAGCATATCGGCACGCTCTTTCGCTGGACCATCGCGCTCGACATCTGGGCCATGCCCGACGTGTATCTCGTGGGCTGCCTCGTCGGCTATGCGCGCGTCACGCAGAACCTCACGGGAACGATCGGGGCGGGCGGCTACTGTTTCATCCTCGCCGCGCTCATGTCGATGCTCACGCGCGCCTCGCTCGATCGCCGCACCGTCTGGCGCGCCATCGCCCCCGACCAGCAAGCGCCGCACGGGCATGGCGCGCTGTCCTGCCCCGTGTGCGACCTCGTCGTGCCCATCTCGCATGAGGGCCGGCCATGCCCGCGCTGCGGCCTGAAACTGCGCGCGCGCAAGCCGGACGCCGTGGTGCGCGCAGCCGCGCTCACGCTCGCGGCGCTCGTGCTCACGGTGCCCGCCAATTTCTATCCGATGACCATGTCGCGGCAGCTCGGCCATTACGACTCGCACCGCATCATCGACGGCGTTTATCAGCTCTTTCATGTCGGGCTATGGCCATTCGGCATCCTGATCATCCTCACGAGCATCGTGATTCCCCTTGCGAAGCTCGGCGGCATGGTGTGGTTCATCAGCTCGGTGTTGCGCCATTCGCGCCGGCACTTGCGCGCCAAGGCCCATCTTTATCGCTGGATCGACGAACTGGGCCGCTGGTCGAACGTCGACGTCTTCACGATCGCGGCCTTCGTGCCGCTGATCCACTTCGACGGCGTGGCGGTGGCGAGACCCGCTATCGGCGCGACGGCGTTTGCGCTCGTCGTCTTCCTCACGATGATGGCTTCGCGCACCTTCGACCCGCGCATGATGTGGGACGCGCATACGCGGAGTAAGCCATGAGCGGCCCGCATCGCCACCGCACTCAAGCCGAAGTGCGGCGCACCGCCTGGCCCGGCTGGATCTGGGCTGTGCCGATCGCCGCGATCGGCGCGACGGGATGGCTCGGCGTGCGCGCGCTCATCCAAAACGGCGAGACCGTTGTCGTGACGTTCGACAATGCCTACGGCATGAAGCCGGACGACACGATCGTCACGCTGCGCGGCGTGAAGGTGGGCGCCGTTTCGGACGTGTCGCTCGCGCAAGATGGTCAGCATGTCGAAGCAAAGCTCCAGATCGACCGGGCGGAAGACCCGTATTTGCGCACGGGAACGCGGTTTTTCCTGCGCGGCGCGAAGGTGGATTTGAGCGACCCTGCCTCGCTGAAGGCCATGCTTGCGGGACCCGAAATCGTCATGGAGCCGGGTCCCGGCAAGCATGCCGATCACTTCGACGGCAGCGATCGCCGGCCCCCGCTTGCGCCCGGGCACGGCCCGATGGTGACCTATGCGGTGCGTTTCGACGGCGCGCTCGGCAACCTGCAGAGCGGCGCGGAGGTGGATCTGCGCGGCTTTCCCGTAGGGACCGTCACGAGCGTGCGCCTGAGCTACGACGCGCGCACGGGCGCGCTGAGCACGCCCGTTCAGCTCGCGCTGGACCCATCGCAGCTCGGCATCGTCGGCGCGCCGCCGCCCGCGGACGGCAACTGGCGGCCGCTCGTCAACGGCATGCTCGATCACCTCGTCGCCGACGGTCTGCGCGCGCGCCTTTCGCAGGACCCGCCGCTCGTCGGGCCGCGCAAGGTCAATCTCGACTTCGTTGCGGGCGCAGCGGGCGCGACGCTCACCGCCGACAACGGGCTCCCCGTGATCCCGAGCGTCGCCCCCGCCGATTTCGACACCATGACCTCCCGCGCCAGCGACGTGATCAGGAAGATCGACGACCTGCCCATCAAGCAAACGGGCGACGAAGTGCGCAGCATTGCGGCGCACGTGAACGCCATCAGCTCCTCGCCGCAGATCCGCGACAGCCTCATGCATATCGACCGCTCGGTTGCGCAAATCGATCAGACGCTCGCGCAGGTGTCGCCCCAGATCGGCCCCCTCGTCGCGCAGCTGCGCGAGACGGCGAACGAAGCCGATCGCACTGTCGCGGCGGCCAACCGTACGCTGGGCGCCGACGCTTCGAGCCAGAACGACCTGCCCGCCGCGCTGCGCGAGCTGACCGATACCGCGCGCTCGGTTCGCGCGCTCGCCGACTATCTCGACCGGCACCCCGAAGCGCTGCTGCACGGCAAGGCAGAGGAGAGCCAATGATGCGTCGCCACGCGAGTCGCGCCGGATGCGCACTGGCTTCGACCGCGCGACTGCTGCGCGCGGTCATGCTCGTGGGCATCGGCGCCGGGGTCGCCGCATGTGGCCATAGCCCGCCCACGCGTTACGTCACGCTCGACGCGACGCCCGCGCAAGCGCCGCTTTCGACCGCCGCCATGGCGCCGGTGCAACTGAGCGCCGTGCATATTCCCGCCGTGCTCGACCGGCCCGAAGTGGTGACGCATGTCGCCCCCAACCGGCTCGCAGTCGACGACAACGACCGCTGGGGCGCGCCGCTCGGGCAGATGATGCGAAGCACGCTCGCGCAGGACCTGCTGCCTCGCCTGCCGGCCGGCGCATTCGTTTTTCCGGACGCGCCCGCGCCCGCTGGCACCCGCACCCTCGTCGTCACGGTGCTCGACTGCAACGCGAGCGCGGGCGGAACGCTCACGCTGCAAGTGGCGTGGACGCTCCTGGCGGGACAGCCTGCACGAACCACACTGACCCAGCAGGCGGCGCTGAGCGCGCCGGTCGAGGGTCACGATGCGGCGGCGCAAGCCGCTGCGCTCAGTCGCGTGCTCGGCGAGCTCGCCGACCGGATCGCAGCATCGATCGCCGTGCGCTGACACGGCGATCGCTGACACAGATGCCCCCCCGCGGCGCTAACCTCCCGTCTGGAATCCTAACGACGCCGCCTTCGCGCGCAGGTCCGCGAAGCGATCGACGTTCGGGTTGGTCGCGAGCTGCGACTGATCGATCGACGACACCGGATTCGACGACGACGACCCCGGGATCCCCGAGCACTCCCCGCCGAACGTGCCCTGGGATATTGTGAACGCCGGCGCGTCGGTGCGCGGCGCATCGGTGAAATCGAGCGCATAGGCCAGATTGAAGGTCGCCGAATCGCTGCTGCGCACGCCGAGGGGCTGCAAGCCGAAGCGCCATTGCAGCAGCGCGTGAATCGAACTCGGGTCGAACGGGTAGCGCGTGACCGTGCCCGCGCGAACGCGCGGCCCCAGCAGCGCGAGCGGTACGCGAAAACCCAGCTTGCCGTCGTTGCCGAGCGCGAGCTCGTTCTTGCTGATCGGCCTCGTGGGCGGCACCACGTGTTCGAGAAAGCCGCCCCATTCGTCGTACACGACGATCATCAGCGTGCGGCTCCAGGTCGGGCTCGTGCGCAGCGCCTCGTACACCTGCCCGAGAAACGCCTCGCCGTTGCGGATGTCCGCGTGCGGATGATCGTCCGCGGAAGTGCCTTGCGGCTCACCGGCGAAGGCCGGATCGACCATGCAGAACGCCGGCAGCGTGCCCGCCTCGGCATGCGCGACGAAATCCGAAAACGGCCGCGAAATGCCGACATAGCGCGTGCCGTAAAGCGCCGTGAACGGCACGTCGTGATAGTAGTAGTTGCAGCCGATATTCGCGGCGCTGAGCCTGTCCCAGATCGTGGGAAGCGTCGAATTGTCGATGCTGTCGTCGAGGCGATCCGTTGCGCCGCTGTGCAGGTAAAGGCGGTTGGGAAACGTGCTGGTGAGGATGCCGCTGAAGTAGAAGTCGCCGATCGTGTAGCTGCTCGCCACGGCGTCGAAGAACTGCACATCGGCCGACGTGTAATAGCCGATGGGCAGCAAGTCGCCCTGATGCAGGCTCGTGCCCGGCGTGAGGAGAAAGCCGTTCATCTCACCCGAAGCGAGTTGCGTACGCGCGCCGTCGTAGCTGTGATTGGGGTCCTGGTACGCGCACGCCTGGTAGCCATAGGCGGAATTCGCTGCGAGCGAAAACGGCGTTTGTGTCGCGCCGAACGCGTCCTTGAACTGCCGGTTCGCGGGCATGCCTTCGGCGCCCGGCACCCAGCCGAGGAAGTGGTCGAAGGAACGATTTTCCATCGTGACCAGCACGATGAAGTCGATGCCCGAACTCGAGGGATTCGGTAACGCCGGACGCGGCAAGCGATAACGGTCGGCGCCGTCCGGCGAGGGAACGTCGCCGTTCTGGCCGCCCGGGTCGTCACCGCCGCCGCAGCCCGTCAGCGCAACGCTGCCTGCAACCGCCGCTACGCCGGCAAGAAAACGGCGCCGGTCGTATCCGTGATGCGGGCTATTCTCGTCTCCCATGACACGTCTCCTGGTTGGATGCGGCGCTGGCAATCCGCCCATGCCTCGCTGCCGCGAAGCGAAACGCGCTCGCTACGGCGAGCAGCGGACGGCCTTTGCCCGCAAGCCTCGCGCCCGCGGTGGTGCAGCCAGGACAAGCTCGCAGTGTGGCGATGGGAGAGGAAGACGAGCGAGGTCAGGATGCGCGCGGCAGCGTCACGACTGCTCAATGAGCGCCTTGATGCGCTCGGCCTGCCCGGCATCGACCGGGTTGTAGACGATCATGTGCAGGTCGGGCCGGCCATCGACCGAAAACGCCGACTGCTCCAGCGCGATGAGACCCAGCGTGGGATGGCGCAGGCGCTTCACATGGTCGGCTTCCGCATGCGCAAGCACTTCGTTCTCGCGCCACAGCGCGTCGAACTCGGGGCTCACGCTGCACAACTCGTCGACGAGTTCCCCAACGGCCGAAACGAGGCCCGCACGCGCCACGTCGGCCCTGAACGCGCCCACCACGAAGCGGGCCACGCTGTCCCAGTCGTGCTGCTTGGCGCGCACGTCGGGGTTGCAGAACAGGAAACGCAGAATGTTGCGCTGACCCGGCGGCAGCTTGCCGTAGTCGGTCAGCACGATGGCCGCGGCGCGATTCCAGGCCACGACCTCCCAGGTGGCCGTCTTGACGATGGCCGGGCTGAAGCGCAGCGAGTCGAGCAGGCGTTGCAGCCGCGGACTGACCCCGTCCACGGGCTTGTAGCGCACTTCCGGCGGCCGCCCGAGCCCCAGCAGGAAGAGGTGCTCGCGCTCCGGATCGGTGAGCATCAGCGCGCTGCAGATGCGCTCGAGCACTTCCGGCGAAGCCGCGCCGCCGCGCCCCTGTTCGAGCCACGTGTACCAGGTCGGACTGATATTGGCCCGCTGCGCCACTTCTTCGCGACGCAACCCCGGCGTGCGCCTGCGACCGCTGAAACCGAAACTCGCGGGGTCGAGCCGCGTGCGGCAGCGTTTCAGGAAGTCGCCGAGCGAACCCGCCGAGTGGATCGGAATGGAGAGCCTGTTAGTCATCTTAATATGATGAACTCACTACTTTAACGGTATAGAGAATTTGGAGATAGTACGCCTGTCATGACCCAGGAGAGATGACCATGCGTATTTTTCTGACCGGCGCGACCGGCTTCATCGGCTCGGCGCTCGTTCCGGAACTCATCGAAGCCGGTCACGAGGTGATCGGCATGACCCGCTCCGAAGCCGGCGCACAGGCGCTCGCCCGCGCCGGTGCAGGCGTGCATCGCGGCACGCTCGAGGAACCGGCAAGCCTGCGCAGCGGCGCGGAGCAAGCGGACGCCGTGATCCACACGGCCTTCGACCACGACTTCTCGCGCTTCGTCGAAAACTGCGAAAAGGACAAGCGCGCCATTGCGGCGCTCGGCGCCGCGCTCGCCGGCTCCGATCGTCCGTTGCTGATCACGTCCGGCACGGGCATCGGCAATGCCCAGCCTGGCGAGCTGGCGAGCGAGGACGTCTTCAATCCGGGCCATCCCAACCCGCGCATTGCCTCCGAGCTGGCCGGGCAGGCACTGCTGGAACAAGGACTCAATGTGGGCGCGGTGCGGCTGCCGCAGGTCCACAACCCGTTCCGGCAGGGGCTCATTACGCCGCTCGTTGCGATCGCGCGCGAGAAAGGCGTCTGCGCCTACGTGGGCGACGGCCAGAACCGCTGGCCTGCCGGCCACCTCTCCGACGTCGTGCGCCTTTATCGGCTCGCCGTGGAAAAAGGTCAGCCGGGCGCACGCTACAACGCGGTCGGTGAAGAAGGTGTGACGAGCCGCGAAATCGCCGAGGCGCTGGGCCGCGGGCTCGGCCTGCCGGCCGTTTCGATCGCGCCGGAAGAGGCGGCCGCGCATTTTGGGTGGATGGGGATGTTCGTCGGCCTGGACATGCCCGCTTCGAGCGCGCTCACCCAGGCGCGGCTCGGCTGGCGCCCGACGGGCCCCTCGCTGATTGCCGATCTGAGCGAAGCGCGCTTCGCCGAGGTGGGCGCCTCAGAATGAGCCGATAGTCATCCTGAATATTCTCACCTCAGCGTCTCGTGGCCGATAGCGGCCACGAGACAGGCTCCGTGCACGATGCCGTTATCGCTGCGCTCACGCGGGGTCGCGTCGCGCGCCCTGCGCGCGCAAGGCCTCGGCGAATCTGCCCGGCTCCCAGCCCTCGCGCAGCGCGCGCTGCATGAGCGCCTGCTGGCTTTCTGGCGCGAGACCACCCAGGGGCGGGTCACGGTCGAGATTCGTGGGAAACGGATAGCCCTCGGCACACGACGCGATGACCGCCACGGTCGCGAGGTCGACTGCATCGGCTGGGCTCTTCCCGCGCCGCTCGCGTAGCACGGGATAGATCGCCTCGCACATGCTCGTGCGGTCGAGCGCTTCCATTGCGCGCCCCATTGCCGATGAAACCTGCAGCAGGTTCGCCATGCGCTGCACGTCGGCGGTGCGGTTCGCGCCCGCCGCATGAAATAGCGCGGGATTGAAGAACAGGGCGTCGCCCCTGGCAAGCGGCAATTGCACGCAATGCGCTTCGAAATACGCGCGAAAATCGGTTCGCCGCCATGCAAGATAGCCCTCGGCGTAGCGTTGCGAGTACGGCAGGAGTTTCGTCGGCCCGCTCTCGACCGGCATGTCGCTGTGCGCCAACGCCCCCTGGAGCGTGAGGAAAGCGGATACGTGATGCACGTGCGCCGGATAACGCTGCGCTTCCTCGATCGTCTGGAATCCCAAGTGATAGTCGCGGTGCGCTTCCTGCGCGGCGCCGCCCGGACGCACCACGTTGACCTGCGAGGTCATCTGATAGCACGGTCCGAGCCACGCCTCGCATACAGCCATGAGCGGCAGGTTCGCGAAGTAATCGGCGAATACGGCCGGCGCTTCGAGGCAGAGCTTCTGTTGCGCATTCCAGATGCGGTCGTTTGCACCCGCCTTCGCAAAATGGTCAGCACCGCTCGTGCCCTGCTCCCGCTCGGCCCGGATGATCGATTCGAACACGGCGGTCGCATCGTCCACTGGCTGCGTGTTCGCGTAAGCGCGCTCGAGCACCAGCACGCCAGCGCCGTCGCGCAGCACGTGCGCCCATTCCGCCTGCAACTGCGCGCGCTGCGCCGCGTCGTGGAGCACGCCTTCGAGCGCCGCGCAGTCGTACACGGGGATGCGCTGCCTCACATCGCAGGCGTAACGCAGCGGGGTGCCGTCGTCGCGCAGCCGGTTCACGAACGCGTCTAGCGAGCATTCGCGTTCGACGTACCATTGCCGCCCCAAATCCGCCACAGGTGTTTCGCGCTGATCCATGCGTCTGCCTCCGTTTTGAGTCAAGGATAACGTTGGCACCGGGCGCTGTGGATACCAAAAATCTATCAGAAACGCATCAGGAAGGCGGCGCCGTGACTGCTTGCGCACGTCACTCCAGCGGAAAGCCATCCTTGAACGTCTGCCGCAGGAACTCCGTAAAGTGCTTGACCGCGCGCGGCACCTGCGCACCATACGGCCGCACGACGTGCAATTGCGAAGCGAACGCGCCCACGGGGCGCCAGTTGGGCAGCAGGACGACGAGCTTGCCGGCCTGCAGCGCGGCCTGCGCGCTGAAATCGGGCAACAGCGCGATGCCGAGATGTTCCAGCGAAGCGTCGCGCAACGCTTCGCTGTTGTTCGCCGAGAACGGGCCGTTCACCGTCACCGTCTCGCGCGCGCCTTCCGCGCGGCGGCCGGCTTTCTCGAACGACCAGACGCCCGCACCCAGCGCGCGTGGATAGAACAGACAGTCGTGCTGCGTCAGATCCGCGGGGGTTTGCGGCGTGCCCCGCTGCTTGAGGTAAGCCCGCGTGGCGACGATGACCGAGCGCGTGTCGCAAAGCTTCCAGGCCACGTGGGTTTCCGGCACCTGCGCGCTATGGCGAATCGCGAGATCGAAGCCTTCGGTCGCAATCGAGCTGAGCCGGTCGGAAAGCTCCAGCTGCACGCGCACTTCGGGATGCGCGCGCGAAAACTGCGCAAGACGCGGCACCAGTTGCTGGCGCGCGAACGCCACGGGCGCGGTGACGCGCACCGTGCCGCGCGCGACATCGGCCATCTCGCGCACGCTCGCAAAACTCGCGGCAATGCTGTCGAACTGCGCGCGCGTGTCCTCCACGAGCCGCAGCCCCGCCTCCGTGAAGCGTACGCTGCGCGTGGTGCGCTGCACAAGCGGAACGCCCGCCACGCGCTCCAGTTCGGCGATGCGCTGGCTCACGGCCGCCTTGCTCACGCCCAGGCGCGTCGCCGCCGCGGTATAGCTGCCCTGGGTGGCCAGCACGTTGAGCCAGTGCAAATGCGTCCAGAGTGCTTCGACTCGCTGTGTATCCATCGATAAAAAGTCCGCGTCAAACCTCGTGATCCTCGCGCCGATACTAGCATGCCGCTCGCGCACTTTTCACAGACCACGCTAGCGATTGTTCACGGCTGAAAACAATCAATTCAGCGCCAGCGTCTTTCCTCGCCCCCGCCGCGTCCGTAGACTGGCGGCACGCACTCACCTAACGAGGAGATGACATGCAGCCCTATTCCGATTCCGCAGACGTGGTCCACTTCATCGGCGGCAAGACCGAGCGCGGTGCGGGCGACCGCACGCAAGCGATCTTCAACCCCGCGACCGGCGCCGCCGCGCGCCGCCTCGTGCTGGGCGAAGTCGCCGACGTGGACGCCGCCGTGGCGAGCGCGAAAGCCGCGTTCCCGAAGTGGCGCGACACGCCGCCCATTCGCCGCGCGCGCGTCATGCTGCGGTTTCTCGAGCTGATGAATCGTCACGCAGACGAACTCGCGGCGATCATCACGGCCGAGCACGGCAAGGTCTTCTCCGACGCGCAGGGTGAAGTGGCGCGCGGCATCGACGTAATCGAATTCGCCTGCGGCATTCCGCAACTGCTCAAGGGCGACTACACCGAACAGGTTTCCACGGGCATGGACAACTGGACCGTGCGCCAGCCGCTGGGCGTGGTGGCCGGCATCACGCCGTTCAACTTCCCCTGCATGGTGCCGTGCTGGATGTTCCCGGTGGCACTTGCAGCCGGCTGCACGTTCATCCTCAAGCCTAGCGAGCGCGACCCTTCGGCGTCACTTTTCATGGCGCGTCTGCTCAAGGAAGCCGGCCTGCCCGACGGCGTGTTCAACGTCGTGCAAGGCGACAAGGTCGTGGTCGACGCCCTCCTCGCGCACCGCGACGTGAAGGCCGTGAGCTTCGTGGGCTCCACGCCGATCGCGAACTACATCTACGAGACCGGTGCGAAGCACGGCAAGCGCGTGCAGGCGCTCGGCGGCGCGAAGAACCACATGGTCGTGATGCCCGACGCGGACCTCGACAAGACCGTGGACGCCCTGATCGGGGCGGGCTACGGGTCGGCCGGCGAGCGCTGCATGGCGATCTCGGTGGCCGTGCTGGTGGGCGATGTGGCCGACAAGATCGTGCCGCGCCTCGCCGAGCGCGCGCGCAGCCTGATAGTGAAGAACGGCATGGAAGCCGACGCGGAAATGGGCCCGATCGTCACGAAGCAGGCGCTCGAGCGTATCGAAGGTTATATCGCGACCGGCGTGGAAGAAGGCGCGAAGCTAGTAGTGGACGGGCGCGGCCTCAAGGTGCCGGGCCACGAAGAAGGCTTCTTCACCGGCGGCACGCTGTTCGACAACGTCACGCCCGAGATGCGCATCTACAAGGAAGAAATCTTCGGACCGGTGCTCGCCTGCGTGCGCGTGAAGGACTTCGCTGAGGCCGTGCAGCTGATCAACGATCACGAATTCGGTAACGGCGTCGCCTGCTTCACGAGCGATGGCCACGTGGCGCGCGAGTTCGGCCGCCAGATCGAAGTGGGCATGGTGGGCATCAACGTGCCGATTCCGGTGCCGATGGCATGGCACGGCTTTGGCGGCTGGAAGCGCAGCCTCTTTGGCGACATGCACGCGTATGGCGAAGAAGGTGTGCGCTTCTACACGAAGCAGAAGTCGATCATGCAGCGCTGGCCGGAAAGCACCGAAAAGGGTGCGGAGTTTTCGATGCCGGTAGCGAAGTAACGGTTGTTGGTGAGAGAAGAAAGCCCACTTCGCGTGGGCTTTTTTTATGCTTCACAAGCGGGTGGCGTTACATCTGCCCCCGCCGCGAGCAGATCTGGGCGATGCGCGAGATCGCGGACGGTTCCCTCGCGCCCGGCATATTCTGCAGGATGCACTCGTGATATGCCTTCTCGCGCGGCAGCAGCATTTCGCCGTTCCGGTACAGCGCGTAGCACGAGCGCTGGATATAGTTCGACGCCACCTCGTTGCGGGCGTCGCGCAATCCAGCCAGCATGCAGTCATCATAGGACGACTGACCATCGGCCAGCGCCGCATGCGAGGTCAGGAGGCCCAGCAGGCCAATCGCAGTCCGCAGGGTGAAGCTCCATCCGCCATTCTTTGCCATGACGTTCCTTATTATGCTTCTTGTCTGTCTGCGTGAATTTGCGTGGCGTGGACACTGGCCTCGCAGTCGCAGCAGTGTATCAAAGGACGTCATTCATGCTTTGATGGAAGTGTCACCTGGGAGTCGGCATGGGTCTCATGACGACTTCAGTATTGCGAGGTTCGTACGAGGCTCATGCGATTGAGGGAATACTGCTGCAAACGGAAGGAGTCGCCCCATGAAGGACACCGCTTCGCCGCGCCGCAAGCGCACGGCGCGTTTCGTGGAGATTGCCGAAGCCGCGGGCGTGAGTCCCGCCACGGTGGACCGCGTGCTCAACGAGCGCGGCAGCGTGTCCGCCGCGATGCGCGCGCGTGTCGTCGCGGCCGCCCGCCAGCTCGGCGTGCCGCGCGTGTTACCCGAAACGCATCACGGGCTGGTGCATATCGACGTGCTGCTGCCGCAAAACAGCGCGCCGTTTTTTCAGCGCCTGACGCTGGGCCTCGAGCGCTCCATGCAAATGCTCGACCGGCGCATCGTGCTGCACCGGCAGTTCCTGCCCGAAGCCGACGACGACGTGATCACGCGCGCCATCCTGCGTCCAAACTACAAGCGCGCGGGATTGATCATCACGACGCATGACACGTCGGCAGTGCGAGACGCGCTGCGCACGGTCATTGCGCAAGGCGAGGCCGTGGTCACCATGGTCACCGACATCGACCAGGTCGAACGCGTGCATTACGCGGGCATCGACAACCGGCTTGCGGGCCGCACGGCGGGCTATTTTGTCGGGCGCCTGGCAAAGGAACCGGGCCGCGTGCTGCTGATCTGCTCGCGCAAGGACTATCACGCGCATATCGAACGGATCAGCGGGTGCCGCGAACAGTTGGCCGAATTGTTTCCGCACCTCGTTTGCGACGAAGAGGCTGTGGAAACCCTCGATGACGTGGACCAATGCCATCGCGCGGTGCTCAAGTCGCTCAAGCGCGGCGGCGTGGTCGGCATCTACAACAGCGGCTACGCGTCGGCGGGAATCGAGGCTGCGTTGCGCAAGGTGGGCGCGACGGGAAAGATCGTGTGGGCAGGCCATGAAATGCTCGACCTGCACCGTCAGTACATTGAGCAAGGGACGATGGATATCGCCATCGACCAGGACCCTGACGGGCAAGTCATCTCGGCATTGCAGCACGCGCTGAACGCATGCGGTGTGCTCGAAACGCCAGCGCCTCCGGGGCCGGTGGAGTTCCGGATTTTTTGCTCGGCGAATGTGAGGCGCAACCCATATCTGGGCGTTGGGGTTTGAGTGTCCAGTTTCAGGCCGCGGCATTGTCGCGCGCAGACTCCTTCTCGACTTCTTGCCACAAATCGCAAATCCAGTCGCGCATGAGCAGCGATTCGCGCCAGCGGTCGGTCGTGTCGTTGCCATCCGGCCCGATGATCGCGTAAGGCTGCGGCCCCAGTTCGCAGGTGAACGCGAGCGTATCGTCCGCGCCCGCACGCTTGCGCCAAGAACGAAAGCCGTAGCGCCACCAGTCGAGAAAGAGATCCACCCATTTGCGGTGCGGCGCGAAAGAAAGCTCGATCTGCACCTGCTCGCGGCTCGCCACGCGGCCATGAAATGCCCACGAAGCATCGAGTATGCGATGCATGAGCGCGTGATTCTCTTGCGAAACCGGCCACGCGAACTCGCGCCCTACGAGATAGTGCGAAATGTCGCCAAGCAGCTTGAGGTCCGGCCGCGCGTCGAGCAGATCCAGCGTGAAATACAAATCCGTCGTCATGCGGTCGCGATGCGTTTCGATGTAGACGGGCACGTCCACCTGCTCGGCCAGCCGCTGCCAGCCGTCCAGCAAGGCGAGCGCCTCGCGCTGCGTGCGCGGGCGCACGTCGGGCTGAAGGTCGACGTGGTGCAGGCCGAACTCGGTTGCGAGTTCGAGCACCGGTTGCAGGTCGTCGACGGTCGTGGGGAAGCATTGGCCTTCCGCCGCGAGCCCGTACGTTTTGCGCAGCTCCGCGAGGCGCTTCACGTCCTCGCGCTGCGCGCAATGCGCGCTCACGCCGTCGAAGCCCGCTTCGGCGATCATCTGCACGTTTTCCTCGAGCGTGCGCTCGTAGCCATCGGTATGGCGGCGTTCCATCGACCAGAGCGACTGGAACACCATGAGTCGTTGCGCCATCATGTCTCCGTTCTGCGTCTTAAAGGGCTTCCGTGTTCGACACCGATGTCTCCTTGATCCGGTTGGCCGTGCTTCGAGCGGCACCGTCTTCCTGGAATCCAACATAAGCGGCGCGCCTGCCGCGCTCAACGGAAACCTTGATGAAATTTCGTCAATTTTCGTCCAGGTCGATGTGGTCCATCGGGTTCGTATGGTCCATCGGGTTCGTATGGTCCTGTTCCGTGCCGAGCATGCGCGAAATATCCGCGACGAGCGCATCCACCGCCACGCGCACCTTCGACGGCATGTGCCGCGCCTTCTGCCGCACGACGTGAACTTCGTCGCCCATCACGCTCCTGCTGTCCATGACGAGTTCGAGTCGGCCGTCGCTCAAATACGGGCCCATGAGCCAGCACGGCAGCCACGCGAGACCGGCGCCGGCGGCCGCCGCATCGGCGATCGCCAGCAGGTCGTCGAAGCACAGCCGCGACGCGAGCCGGCACTCCTCGACTTCGCCGCCGGGGCCGCGCACGCGCCACGCCGGGCTCTGTCCGGCGCGGCCATACGCGATGCCGGTATGCGTGGCGAGCGCGGCGACGTCCGCGGGCTTGCCGTGCTGCGCGAGATACGCCGGCGACGCGCAGATGCCCATCCGCTGCACACCAAGCCGGCGCGCGACGAGCATGCTGTGGTCGGGCAGCGTGCCGATGCGCACGGCGAGATCGAAGCCGTCCTCGACGAGATCGGCCACGCGGTCGCTGAACGAGAGTTCGACATTCAGACGCGGATGCTCCTCGACGAGCCGCCGCACCACGGGCGCCACGCACTGGCGCCCGAACAGCACCGGCGCGGTGATCCGCAAGCGCCCCGCAGGCTCGCGCCGCCCGTGATCGAAGGCGGCTTCCACGGCGCTCAGGTCGCCCAGCACGCGGCGGCACTGCTCGTAGTAGGCATGGCCTTCGTCGGTGAGGCTCAAGCTGCGCGTGGTCCGCTGGAGCAGGCGCACGCCCAGGCGCTGCTCGAGCCGCGCGACGATCTTCGCGACCGCCGAGCGCGTCACGCCAAGGCGCTCGCCCGCGGCGGAGAAGCTGCCCGCGTCCACCACGTCCACGAATTCGGCCACGCCGCTCAGGCGGTCCTTCATATCCCCACTCCTTTTGTATCCTTTACGGCGACAACCAAACTCCGGAATCTCGCCAATGTCGCCTCGCAAGCAACACTATCATAGCTGCTCCCACTCGTACTGGAGCAGTCATGAACGCATGGAAACTGAAGGCCGGCAGCGGCTATGGCGCACTCGCGCGCACCGACTTCACGCCGCGCACGCCCGGCCCGCATGACGTGGTCGTGAAGATTCACGCGGCCGCGCTCAACTATCGCGACCTGATGTTCGCGCGCGGCGATTACCTCGGTCTTGGCGACACGCCGCTTGTACCGCTCGCCGACGGCGCGGGCGAAGTGGTCGAAGTCGGCGCGGCGGTCACGCGCTTCAAGCCCGGTGACCGCGTGATCAACACCTACTTCCCGCATTGGGTGGACGGTGCGCCCGCGCCGTGGAAGGTGCGCGAGTCGGCGGGCGCACAGGTTGACGGCGTGCTCGCAGAGCGCTTCGTCACCGCGGAAACCTCGCTCGTGTCGATCCCCGCGCACCTGAGCTACGAGGAAGCCGCGACGATCTCGTGCGCCGGCATCACCGCCTGGAACGCGATCTTCGCCGATGGCGAGGCGCACCCTGGCGCGACCGTGGTGCTGCTCGGCACCGGCGGCGTGTCGATCTGGGCGTTGCAGCTCGCCCACGCGGCGGGCTTGCGGACCATCATCACATCGTCGAGCGACGAGAAGCTCGAACGCGCCCGCGTGCTCGGCGCGACCGAGACCATCAACTATCGTTCGCACCCCGAGTGGCAGGACGAAGTGCTGCGGCTCACGGGCGGCGAAGGCGCGGATATCGTCGTGGAAGTGGGCGGACGCGATACGCTGCCGCGCTCGGTGGCCGCCGCGAAGATGGGCGGGCTCGTGTCGATCATCGGCGGCGTGACGAGTTTCGCGGGCCCCGAACTGGGGCTGCTATCGGTGATCGGCGGAATCAAGCGTCTGCACGGCATCATGGTCGGCAGCCGCACAATGCTCGACGACGTCACGCGTTTCGTCGCCGCGCAGCAGATTCGCCCCGTGGTGGATCGCGTGTTCGCTTTCGACGAAGCGCCCGAAGCCTACGCGTGGCTGGAAGCCGGCAAGCATTTCGGCAAGGTGGTGATACGCGTGGCGTAACAGCACGCAGGCAGAAAAGCGAAGCGGGCACGCCAGGTGCCCGCTTCGTTCTACAGATACCGGTCGCTTTAGAAAACCGGATGCCCGTTGATCAGGCTGGGCAGCCATGTCGAGAAGAACGGAAAGTAGGTGACCAGATTGATCGCGCTAAAAATCGCGAGGTAGTACGGCCACGCGACTTTGGTCGTTTCCCCGATCGACACGTCGCCAATTGCACAGCCAATGAACTGCACCGAGCCGATTGGCGGATGCACGAGGCCAAGCGCACAGTTCAGCAGGATCATGATGCCAAACTGCACCGGGCCCACGCCGCTATGCATGGCGAGCGGCAGGAAGAGCGGCGTCGTGATGAGGATGTGCGCCGCCATGTCGATGAACGTGCCCAGAAACACCTGGATGATGTTGATGTAGAGAAGCATCAGCCAGGGAAGCGTCGTGGCATGTTCGAGCACGCGCTCGATGGCCTCCGGAATCTCCAGATAAGCCATCTGATAGCGCAGCATGTTCGACACCGCGATCAGCAGCAGCACGACGCCCGTGGTCTTGGCCGCGCGCGAGAGGGCGAAGAACAGCTTCTCCTTCGTCATCGAGCGATACACGACCACGGTGAGCGCGAGCGAATACACCACGGCAATCGCGGCCGCTTCTGTCGCGGTCGCAATGCCCCGCGCCACGCAGAAGAGAATGATCGCGATCACGAGCAACCCGGGCAGCGCGCCGAGGAACGCCCGCACCACGGCGAGCCAGCCGGGAAACACCTGCAGCTTGGTCGAGCCGTCCGCGCTGCGCGGATAGCCGAAGCGGCGCGCCTGCCAGTACGCGGCAACCAGCACGAAGCCCATCACCCACAACACCGGCAGCAGACCCGAGAACAGCAGGTCGCCAATCGAAACGCCGCTCATCTGCTGGCCGTTCAGTGTGCCCGTAATGCCTTGCGCCGCGAACGCGTAGATGATCATGTTCGTCGAGGTGGGCATCAACGCGCCCGCCAGCGACGAGTGCGTCGTCACGTTGACGGCATAGGCTGCGCTATAACCTTCGCGCTTCATGAGCGGAATGACCACGCCGCCCATGGCCGACGTGTCGGCGGAAGGCGAACCGGAAACGCCGCCGAACAGCGTGCACGCGACGACATTGGCCATGCCGAGACCGCCGCGAAAATGCCCCACGGCGGCCTGGGCGAAGCGCAGGATGCGGTCCGCAATGCCACCGTGCAGCATCAGCTCACCGGAGAAGATGAAGAACGGCACCGCGAGAAACGAAAACGCGTTCATGCCCGAGATCATCGACTGCATGGCAGTCGCGGCCGGCAGTCCTTCGTAAAGGTACGTGCTGACGCAGGCGAGACCCAGGGAGAAAGAAACCGGCACCCCAACGGCGAGGAGCACCAAAAAACTGAGCGAAAGAATTGCGAGTTCCATGTTTGCCCTACTTTGCCTTGCGTACGAACAGTGCCAGCAGATGCTCGAGCGAAAACAGCACGATGCAGGTGCCGGCCACGATCGGAATGACATAGCGCACCGCTTCCGGCACACCGAGAATCGCGATGCGGTCGTCCATGGTCGTTTCCGCCATTTGCAGGCAGCCGAAGAAAATCGCCACGCCAAGCGCAATCAGGCAGAGGTGCTGGAACGCTTCCGCGATCCGTTGTCCCCGCGGGGATAGCTTCTTGACAAGCGAATCGAGACCGATATGCCCGCGCTCGCGTACCTTGAGCGCGGCGCCGAACATGGCGATCGTGACCACCAGCAGCAGCGCGATCGGCTCGACGAAATCGGGTGCACTCTCGAACACGTAGCGCATGATCACGCCGTAGAAGACGAGAACCGTCAGCGCGGCGAGCGCGACAGAGGCCAGGATCGTCAGCAGGCGAAACAGCAAATCGTTGGGAAGTTTCAGGAAAGTCATGATCCATCCTTGCACGGCACACACTGCACAACTGCGCTTTTCCGGCTCCGCGCCGCAAGCGACGCGGAGCCCCGGGCTTTAGTGAATCGCCTGGATTTCGTCCACGATCTTCTTCATATCGGTCGTCTTTTCATACTTCGTCCAGACCGGCTGCATGGCCTTCACGAAGGCTGCGCGATCGACCTGCGCAGCCGGAATGATGGTCGCGCCGCCCTTTTCCACCGTCTTGCCCGCCGTGTCTTCGCGCGCCGTCCAGAGCTTCACGTAGTACGGCACCGAGTCGGCTGCCGCCTTCTTGATGATCTCCTGCTCCTGCGGCGTGAGCGTGTCCCATACCTTCTTCGAGAACACGAGCACTTCAGGCGTCATGGCGTGGTCCGTCTCGGAGTACACCTGCGCCACTTCGTAGTGCCTGGTTTCCTCGTACGACGGCAGGTTGTTTTCCGCTGCGTCCACGAGGCCCGTCTTCAGGCCCGTATAGACTTCGGCGAACGGCATCGGCGTGGGCGTGCCGCCCATGGCCTTGATTTCGTCGACCATGAGGTCAGACGGCTGCACGCGCACCTTCAGGCCTTTCATGTCGGCCGGCGACTTGATCGGACGCTTCGCGTAGATCGAGCGCGCGCCGCTCTCGTAGAACGTCAGCGCGATCATGCCCTTGGCCTTGAACGCGTCGAGAATCTTCTGGCCTTCGGGGCCGTACATCACCTTGCGGAAATGGTCGATGTCGCGAAAGAGGAACGGCAGCGAAGGAATCATCGATTCCGGCACGATCTCGTTGAACGCGGCGCCATTGGCGCGAACCATGTCGAGCGCGCCAATGCGCACCTGGTCGATCGTATCGTTCTCCGAACCGAGCGCGCTGTTGCCGAACACCTTGATGGAATCCTTACCGCCCGTGGCCTGCGAAATCTCCTCGCCCATGTGCTTGAGCGCCATGTTGGTCGGGAAGGTGTCGCTGTGAACGTCGGCGACGCGGAACGCGCGCGCGTGCGCGGCGCCTGCGGTGAGCGCGAGCGCCGCGGCCAGAACGGTCATTGCGGTCTTCGCGGTGCGTGCACCATGTGAGTTGCGAAAGGTCTTTTTCATTGCTTGCCCCAAGAATGGAAGAGTTGTTTTCGAGCCGTGTTTGGGCTGATTCGCTGGCCAACCGGGTGTCTCAGAACCGGTGGATGATGCCTGCACCTACTGCGACCATGCTGCGGGACGAAGACGGCGTGGTCTGGAAGCCGTCGCCGATCGTCGCGGTCGCGTTGATGATCTGCGTACCGTTGCGTGCCGGCGTGAGGGTCTTGCCGTTTGCACGCTGGAAAGCCTGCAACGCGTAAATTCCCGTGCGCCTGGAAAGCGCCTCCGATCTCCTTTTGTTCTTCGCGCACCACTTCTGGAAAACGTTTTCTCGAAATTTAATGTGTTCCTTTCGAAATGGCTAGTAGGTAGTTACGCGGAGCGGCGCAGGGTTGGCGCGTGCGAGTCGGCGGATCGGGAGCAGGCGTGACGAGGCCGCCGGCCGTTGCCTGGCGGCCAGCGCGGGGGAAGTACAGCGATCAGGAAATCAGCGGCAGGCGACGGTCGAGTCGCGCACGACCAGGCGGGGTTCGAGCACGACCTGCTCGACATCCGCGCGGCCGGCGAGGACGTCGATGAGCTTTTGCATGGCCAGCTCGCCCATGCGCTCGCTCTGCCCGTCGATCGTGGTGAGGCGCGGCTCGACGTATTCGCCATACGGCACGTTGTCGATGCCGGCGACCGAGACGTCCTGCGGCACGCGAAAGCCGAGCAACCTGGCCTCCTTCATGAAGCCGAGCGCGATGAGGTCGTTGTAGCAGATCACCGCCTGCGGGCGCTTCGGCCCCAGCATCACCCGCGAGCAGGCCTGCTCGCCCGCCTGGGCGGTCGGCGCATGCGTCTCGTAGACGTCGAGCGTGAGGCCGGCCTCGGCCAGCGCCTCGGTGGCGCCGGCAATACGCTCGTCGTTGATGGTCGCCGCGGCGAACCCCAGATAGGCGACATGGCGGTGCCCGAGATTGAGCAAATGACGCACCAGCATCGACGTCGCGAGCCGGTTGTCGAACCCGACGGTGGGCATGTCGAGCCCGCGCACGGTCCGGAGCATGACGACCGGCTTGCCCAGATTCTTCGTCCACCTGGCGATCTCCTCGGAAGCCCGCGAGCTGAGGATGAGGCCGTCCACGCGCGGCGCGAGCGCTTCGATGAGCGAGCGCTCGCGCGCGAGATTCTCCTCGGCGTCCACGAGCAGCAGCGTGTAGTCGTGCTGGAGCGCCACGCGGTTCGCACCCTTGACCACGTTCGTGAAGTGCGGGTTCGCGATGTCCAGAATGGCGATGCCGATCGTGCGCGTGCGCCCCGTGATCATCGAGCGCGCCAGCGGATTGGAGCGGTAGCCGAGCAGCTCGATGGCGTCTTTGACTTTCGCCTCCACCGCCGGCGAAAAGCGCTGCGTGCCGTTCACGTACTTCGATACCGTCGCGACCGAGACGCCGGCCATGGCGGCGACATCGCGAATCGTCGGGGAACCACTTTTCATAGGTTGGCAACGCCAGGGAGGATCGACGGCGAGCATTGTCGCAGAAACAGACCTGGGGTGAACCCCGGTATTCGCCGCAGGTATTCCTCCATTGACGCTGCGACTCGCGATGGCTATATTCGGAAAACGTTTTCCTCGTGTTTTCAATATCAAAATAATTCCCAGGGAGCCCTGATGTCGCAACACTCACTTGCAGCCAAACCGTTCGGCCGTCTTCTTCTTACTGGCGCAGGCGGCAATCTGGGCCGTCAGTTGCGCGGCGCGCTCGCGAACTGGGCCGACATCGTGCGCGTCAGCGACATCACGGAACTGGGCGAGGCGGCGCCGCACGAGGAAACGCGCCGCGTCGACCTCTCGGATCGCGAGGCGGTCATGCAACTCGTGGAAGGCGTGGATGCGATCGTGCACCTGGGCGGCATCTCCATCGACGCGCCGTTCGACGATCTCCTCGAAGCCAACATTCGCGGCACGTACAACCTCTATGAAGCCGCGCGCAAGCACGGCATCAAGCGCATCGTCTACGCCAGCTCCAATCACGTCACCGGTTTTCATCCGGTGACCAGCGTGCTCGATACCGACGCCGCGCACCGGCCGGACAGCCTGTACGGCGTGACGAAATGCTTCGGCGAATCGCTGTCGCGCTATTACTTCGATCGCTTCGGCATGGAAACGGTTTGTCTGCGCATCGGCTCGTCGTTCGAAGAACCGAAGAACGCACGCATGCTCGTCACGTTCCTGAGCTATCGCGACTTCATCGAACTCGTGCGCTGCTCGCTGTTCACCAATCGCGTGGGTCATGCGATCGTCTATGGCGTGTCGGACAACCCGGCAAGCTGGTGGGACAACGGCAAGGCGGGTTTCCTCGGCTACCGGCCGCGCGACAGCTCGGCGGCGTACGCCGAGCGCTTCCCGGCGAGCGCGCCGAACGCCGAGCTTGCCGACTCTGCGCAGCAGTACCAGGGCGGCCCGTTCGTGCTGGGCGAGCCGATGCAAGGCGCCGAACTCTTATCGGAGTCCTGATAAATCGGGAGACCGCGCGGGAGACCGGCTCGGTCGCCTGAGGGCAAACCGCCCTGGCCGCGAAGCGGCTGGGGCGGGGTTGTGCGGCGATGGACAGTTAGTTGCACATTTATTGGCGCCACGCGCCCACGGCTACCCTAGCCCGGCGAGCGGATACAACCTACAGGCTGTATTTTCAAATTACAGCCTGTGATTTGTATTTTTACTTTACAGGGTATAGACTGTATTCGACCGTGCCGCGCGTTTCCGTTTGCATCGGCCGTCTGCAGCGGCATTGCGCCGCCCGGAGTTGCCTTGGACTACCCTCTCAAGACCCTGAGCCAGCTGCGCCCGATTCTCGTCGGCTTCCGCAAAAAAGCCGGCCTCACCCAGAAAGACCTCGCCACGCGGCTCGGCATCTCGCAGCAAAGCTATGCCGCGTTCGAGGCGAATCCCGAAGCGGCGAGCGTCGAGCGGCTCGTGCGGGTCCTGCGGCTCGTCGACGTCGAAATCAAGCTCGGCGCGCCCAAAGCCAAAGCCGCGCCGGTCGCGGAGAAAGCCGCACCGCGTCCGGCCAGAACCCCCGCAGCCGCGGCCAAGATGTCGAGCGCGGCCAAGCCCCCGGCCGCCCGCAAACGCACCCGCACTACGCCAGCGGCTCCAGCGCCGCAGCGCCAGTCCGCCGCCCGCCGCAAGCCGAGGGAGGACTGGTGAGCGCACGCCCACGCCTGCCCAACCGGCTCGACCTGTGGATGAACGGCCTCCCAGTGGGCTACTGGGAGAACGCGCGCGGCAACGAACGCCTCGCGTACTTCGACAGCTGGCTCGACGACGAGCAAGGCCGCCCCCTCTCCCTCTCGCTGCCGTTCACGCCCGGCAACCAGCCCTACCGCGGCCGGATCGTCGCGGACTATTTCGACAATCTGCTGCCGGACAGCGACCGCATTCGCAGACGCATCGCCGCGCGCTACCAGACTGGCGGCACCTCGCCGTTCGAGTTGCTCGCCGCGCTCGGCCGCGATTGCGTGGGCGCGCTGCAGATACTTCCCGCAGGCGTTGCGCCTGCCGGCCTGAAGAGCATCAAGGGGCGCGCCCTGAGCGAAGGCGACATCGCGCAGCTGCTGCGCGAAACCACCGCTACGCCGCATGCGGGCGAGCCCGATGCCGTGGACAGCCTGCGGCTGTCGATCGCCGGGGCGCAGGAAAAGACCGCGCTGCTGCGGCATGGCGGGCAGTGGCTGCTTCCGCAAGGCAGCACGCCGACCACGCACATCCTGAAGCTGCCGCTCGGCCTCGTCGGCAACATGCGCGCCGACATGCGCACCTCGGTGGAAAACGAGTGGCTGTGCACGCAGATCATCGCCGCCTACGGCTTGCCCGTCGCGCCCTGCGAAATCGCGCAATTCGAGGACGCGAAGGCGTTGGTCGTGGAGCGCTTCGACCGGCGTCTTGCGAGCGACGCCAGATGGATCGTGCGTCTGCCGCAGGAGGATCTGTGCCAGGCCACGGGCACGTCCGGCCTCGCCAAATACGAAGCCGACGGCGGCCCCGGCATCGACACGATCATGCAGGTGCTGGACGGCTCCGCGCGGGCCACGGCCGACCGCCGCAACTTCTTCGTCACGCAAGTCATCTTCTGGCTGCTCGCGGCCACGGACGGCCACGCGAAGAACTACAGCATTGCGCTGCTGCCCGGCAGCCAGTACGCCGCCACGCCGCTCTACGACGTGCTCAGTGCACATCCGGTCGTCGGCCGGGGCCGCAATCATATAGCGCCGCAGCGCGTGAGCCTGGCGATGGCCGTGCGCGGGCGCAACCGGCACTATCGCGTCGAGGAGATCTATCCGCGGCACTGGATCGCGCAAGGCCAGCGCGTGGGATTCGCCGCGGCGGAGGTCGAAGCGATGCTCGCGCAGGTGGCGGCGCAAACGCCGCGCGTGATCGAAGCGGTCGCAGCGCAGCTCCCCGCCGGTTTCCCCGCAGATGTCGCCGACGCCGTTTTCGCCGGCATGCGCCGGCTCGCCGCGAGGCTCAGCGCGTAGGCGAAATCAGCCGCAGGCAAGCTCCTCGCCGTCGATCGCACGCGTGAGCAGGTCGAGAAAGGCCTGCATGGTTTGCGGCAGCGTGCGGCCCGCCATCGTCTGGATCTGCAGCGTGCGCTGATGCAGCTCCGGGTTCGTGAGCGGCACGGCGGCCAGTCCCTCCACCTCGAGACGGCCGCGCACGGTCAGAAAACCGGTGAACGTCACGGCATCGGTCAGGCGTACGAATCGTTGCAACGCCACATGATAGTTGCTGACGAACACCGGCTCGAAGATCAACCCTTCGAGGCTGCACGCGATGTCGAGCAGCTGGCGGATCGTCACGCCCTGGCTGTTCATCGCGACCGGCCACGGGATCAGATCGCGCAGCGACAACGACTCGCGCGCCGCCAGCGGATGATCGCGCCGCATGAGCGCGAATATCGGCGCGCGCTGCGAACCATGCACGGCAATCTCCTTCTCGGGCGCGACGCTGAAGCACAGCGCGATATCGGCCGTGCCCTCGCGCACGCGCTGCGTTGCAACAGAAGGCGCCGACACGTCCAGCTGAAAATGCGTTTGCGGATACGTCCTGAGAAAGTGAGCGAACACCTGCGGCAGAAAATCCGGCGCGAGGCCTTCTGAACTCGCGACACGGATGGTCGCGCGGCCGCCCTCGCTCAGCCCGCGAATCTCGCCGACCACGCGCTCCGTTTCGAGCAGGCTGCGCCGCGCGTGTTCGGCGAGCATGCGCCCCGCCTCGCTCAGCACCATGCCGCGCGGGCGCCGTTCGAATAACGGCGTGCCGAGTTCTTCTTCGAGCCGGGCGATCTGGCGGCTGAGCGCCGAAACGGCGACGTAGAGCCGCTCGGACGCCTTGCTCAGCGAGCCGCTGCGGGCCACCTCCAGAAAATAGCGCAGTGCGGTGTTGTCCATATCGATGAGCGCGGTCTCGTCCGCTTTGCCGTTTCGGCAAAGATAAATCACAAATATTGTAATTGTGCAGAAATATCGGCGGTTGCACGATCGCTCGACGGCTGCAGACGGCCTTAAATAGAGGGAGACGCGCGTTGACCCGTGACACCGCCATTCAAACCGCAGCCGCTCAATACGATTCAGGCCGCTTCCTGAACGATCTGCGCCGCCGCGTGGCGTTTCGCACCGAGAGCCAGGAGCCGGAGAGCGCCGGCCGTTTGCGCAGCTATCTGGACGAGGAGCTCACGCCGCTGCTCACCCAATGGGGTTTCACCTGCCGGGTCGTCGAGAATCCCGCCAAAGGCGCGGGCCCCTTCCTGATTGCCCATCGCCACGAAGACGACGCGCTGCCCACCGTGCTCAGCTACGGCCACGGCGACGTGGTGCGCGGCTACGACGCGCAGTGGCGCGCGGGCCTCACGCCGTGGGATGTGACCGTCGACGGCGAGCGCTGGTACGGCCGCGGCACCGCCGACAACAAAGGCCAGCACAGCATCAACCTCGCGGCACTCGAGGCCGTGCTCGACGCGCGCGGCGGCCGGCTCGGCTTCAACCTCAAGCTGCTGTTCGAAACGGGCGAGGAAGTCGGCTCGCCGGGCTTGCACGAACTGTGCATGCGGTTGCGCGACGAACTCACCGCCGACGTGCTGATCGCCTCCGACGGCCCGCGCCTCAGTGCGCACCGCCCGACGATCTTTCTCGGCTCGCGCGGCCTCGTCAATTTCAAGCTCGAACTCACGCTGCGCGAAGGCAGCCATCATTCGGGCAACTGGGGCGGCCTGCTGCGCAATCCGGGCGTCGTGCTCGCGAACGCGATCGCCTCGATGGTCGACGCGCACGGCAAGATCCTCGTAGAAGGCCTGCGGCCGCCGCCGATTCCGGAAGCCGTGCGCCGCGCGCTCGCCGATATTCGCGTGGGCGGCAATCCAGGCGAGCCCGAGGTCGATCGCGACTACGGCGAGCCGGGCTTCACGCCAACCGAGCGCGTGTTCGGCTGGAACAATCTGGAAGTGCTTGCGTTCCGCACGGGCAACCCCGAGAAACCCGTGAACGCAATTCCGCCGCACGCTATCGCCTACATGCAGATCCGCTTCGTCGTGGGCACGAACTGGCAGAACCTCGAACCGATCGTGCGCGCGCACCTCGACGCGCACGGCTTCGAGATGATCGAACTCGAAGTGGAACGCGGCGCGCCGGCCACCCGTGTCGATCCCGACAACGCCTGGGTGCAGTGGGCGCTGCGCTCGCTGCGCGAGACCACGGGAGCCGACCCCGTGCTGCTGCCGAACCTGGGCGGCACGTTGCCCAACGACGTATTCGCCGAAGTGCTCGGCATGCCCACGCTCTGGGTGCCGCACTCGTATCCTGGCTGCTCGCAGCACGCGCCGAACGAGCACCTGCTCGGCCCGGTCGTGCGCGACGGGCTGCGCATCATGGCTGGCCTCTTCTGGGACCTCGGCGCAAGAGAGGCCGGCGCGTCCAATCCAGCACCGCATCCGACAACGCTCGCATGAGGACGTCCCAATGAGCATCGATTCCCTACCCGCGCATCACGGCAGCGAGCCCTGGTCAGAGCCCGCTCAAAGCACTTCAGGCAAGAACGTCAAACGGCTCATCCTCGCGACGTCGATTGGCAACGCGCTCGAGTTCTACGATCTGCTGGCGTACGGCTACTTCGCCTCGACGCTCTCCAAGCTCTTCTTCCCCGTTCACAACGCAACGATGTCGCTGCTGCTCACGCTCGGCACGTTCGCGCTTTCGTACCTCGCGCGGCCGGTCGGCGCACTCGTACTCGGCTCATACAGCGACCGCAAGGGCCGCAAGGCGTCGCTCACGCTCTCGATTGCGATGATGACGATCGGCACCGGCATGGTCGCGCTGATGCCCACCTACGCGACCATCGGCATCCTCGCGCCCATCGGCATTTTTGCCTCGCGTCTTCTGCAGGGCTTTTCGGCGGGCGGCGAGTTCGGCAGTTCCACCGCCTTCCTGATCGAGCATGCGCCGCAGCGCAGCGGTTTCATGTCGAGCTGGCAGTTCTCGAGCCAGGGCGCGAGCACGCTGCTCGTCTCCTTGTTCGGTGCAGTGCTGACGGGCATGCTCACGCAGCCGCAGCTCGAAGGCTGGGGCTGGCGCATTCCATTCCTGTTCGGTGTGCTGATTGGTCCCGTGGGTCTTTATATCCGCAGACGCGTGGACGAAACGCCCGAATTCGAGCGCATCGAAAAAGCCGAGTCGCCCGTGCGCGAACTGTTTGCCACGCAGAAGGCGCGCGTGATCGCATCGATCGGCGTGCTGATCCTGACCACGTCGGCCCAATACGTGCTGCTCTACATGCCGACTTATGCGGCGCGGCAGCTCGGCCTCGCACCTTCGTCGGGTTTCATCGCCACGCTCGTGGCCGGCCTGATCGCCATCGTGCTCACGCCGATCGTGGGCCACTGGTCGGACAAGGTGGGCCGCACGCGCATCATGTTCGTGGCGGGCGTGCTGTTCCTGCTCACCATCTATCCCGCGTTCATGTTCGTCACCACCCATCCTTCGCTGCCCTCGCTACTGGCCGCCGTGGTCTGGATCGCGGTGCTGAAGGTGACCTATTTCGCCTCGATTCCGGCGCTCATGGCCAGCTTCTTCCCCACGCGCACGCGCACCACGGGCATGGCGCTCGCCTATAACGTCGGCACGACCGTATTCGGCGGCTTCACGCCGCTGGCCGTGGCCTCGATCATTGCGGCGACGGGCAACAATCTCGCGCCGGGGCTCTGGCTGATGTTCGCGGCCGTGTTGAGCCTCGCTACGCTGATCTGGGCGAGCGTACG
Source organism: Paraburkholderia sp. CNPSo 3076 (assembly GCF_026343935.1). NCBI lineage: Bacteria > Pseudomonadati > Pseudomonadota > Betaproteobacteria > Burkholderiales > Burkholderiaceae > Paraburkholderia > Paraburkholderia sp. CNPSo 3076. Next base: position 149,583 of record NZ_JAPMAL010000014.1, read on the forward strand.
CCTCGGCGCCCGTTGAAACGGCGCCGTACAGGAACACCAACAGGAAACACGCACGTATGCAACACGATTTGCCGCAGGAAGTTCAGGACGCCATTCAGTTTTCCGTCGATCACGAATCGGCATGGGACCGTAACGCCGACGGCAACTTCGGCGTGCACGTGAACGACCCGCCGCCGTGGAACCGCTTGCTGGGCCCCATTCACGATCGCGGCCCGGTGTCCGGCGCCGTCGCCGTGAACGGGCGCCCGCTCGCGCAATGGGGCGAGCCCGATCGGCCCGATCTGACCTTCAGCATCGCGAAGACGTATCTGGCGCTGCTCGCCGGCGTGGCGCACGACCGCGGCCTGCTGCCCGATCCCGACGAGCCCGTCCACGTGCGCGTGCCGGGCATCGGCTTCGACGATGACCACAATGCGCGGGTCACGTGGATGCATCTGCTGCAACAGACGAGCGAATGGCAAGGCAAGTGCTTCGGCCTTTCCGATCAGGCCGATCACTATCGCGCCGTCACGTTCGGCGAGCCGCCCGACGGGAAAAAGGGCGACTTGCGCCCGTTGCGTGCGCCCGGCACGTATTGGGAATACAACGACGTGCGCATCAACCAGCTTTCGTTCGCCCTCCTGCGTCTGTTCGGTCGTTCGTTACCCGAAGTATTTCGCGAGACGATCATGAGGCCCGTTGGCGCGAGCGAGAACTGGCAATGGGTCGGTTACGACGACGCGTGGATCGACCAGGGCGGCAGACGCGTGCAGTCGGTGCCGGGCGGCTCGCACTGGGGCGGCGGCATGTCGGTGAGCGCAAACGACCAGTTGAAGGTCGCGCAAATGCTGCTCGACGATGGCTTAGCTTCGGGCCACCGAGTGCTGTCGAGCGAATGGATCGCGCGCATGCGCACGCCCTGCCCGCTCGCGCCGTTTTACGGCTCGCTGGTCTGGCTCAACACTGGGCGGCGCATGTTTCCGGGCGTGCCCGAGTCAAGCTGGTTTGGCGTTGGCGCGGGCAGTTCGTTCATGTGGATCGAGCCCGAGCGCAAGATCGCGTTGATCGTGCGCTGGCTCGATTCGCAATTCGCCGATGCGTTCTTCGGCAAGATGCTGCACGCCCTGGATGCCGTGTGCGCACGCCAGGGCACGAGCACGCTGGCGACCTAGCGCATCGCCATGTCCAGCACCCGCGCCACGTGCAGCGCCGTGGCGTTTGCGCCGTCGTGGATCTGGTGGCGGCAACTCGTGCCGTCCGCCACGACGAGATCGGCGCGATCCGCCTTGCGCACGGCGGGCAACAGCGCAAGCTCGGCCATCGCCATCGAGGCTTCGTAGTGCTCCGCTTCGTAGCCGAAGCTGCCCGCCATCCCGCAGCATGACGATTCGATCGGCTTCACCTCGAGGCCCGGAATCCAGCCCAGCACCGTGAGCACGGGCCGGAAGGCGTCGAACGCTTTCTGGTGGCAGTGGCCGTGCACCCACGCGCGCGGCGCGTCGAGTTCGTGGAAGGCCAGGTCGAAGCGGCCCGCGCTTTTCTCGCGCACGAGGAATTCCTCGAACAGGAACGCCGCGGCCGACAGCTCGCGCGCTTCGTCGCCGTAGCCGTATTGCAGGAATTCGTCACGCATCGAGAGCAGGCACGAAGGTTCGAGCCCGACGATCGACACGCCGCGCGCCACGAACGGCATGAGCGTATCGAGCAGGCGCCGCGCCTCGCGCTTCGCCAAGTCCACCAGTCCGGCTGCGAGGAACGTGCGACCGCAGCATAGCGGTCGCTCTTCGCCGCGCACGTTGAAGTGCACGAAATAGCCGGCCGCTTCGAGCACGCGTTGCGCGGCGCGGGCGTTTTCAGGCTCGAAGTTGTCGTTGAAGGTGTCGACGAACAGCACCACTTCTTTCGTTGCCGCGGCTGCGTCCCGCTTTGCGGCCGCAACCCCCGCAAGGAACGAAGGCCGGAACTGCGGCAACGAGCGTTGCGGCGCGATGCCCAGCACGCGCTTCGCCCACGCGGAGACCACGGGGATGCGCTCGCCCGCCGCCGCCAGGCCGCCGGCTTGCGCCGCGCGACGCGCATAGCGCGGCAAAAACGCAATCATCTTCTCGCGCAGCTTGAGGCCGTGCTTCGTGTTCCAGGCGGCGCGCGCCTCGATCTTCAGCTTCGCCATGTCCACGCCGGTCGGACAGTCGCGCTTGCAGCCCTTGCACGATACGCACAGGTCGAGCGTGTCCTTCACGTCGTCGCTCGCGAGTCCGTCCTCGCCCAGCTGCCCCGAAATCGCGAGCCGCAACGTATTCGCGCGGCCACGCGTCACGTGCTTCTCGTCTTTCGTCACGCGGTAGCTCGGGCACATCGTGCCCGCGTCGAACTTGCGGCAGTGGCCGTTGTTGTTGCACATTTCCACGGCTTTCGCGAGGCCGCCAGTCAGGTCGTCGCCGCTACCGGGCGGCGTTTCCACACCCGTTAGCGGATCGCGGCCCACGTCCCACGCCGACCAGTCGAGCATCGGTCGCATCTGGCGCTCGCGATAGCCCGGCGCGAAGCGGAACAGCTTCGCGTCGTCCATCTTCGGCGGCCGCACGATCTTGTCGGGATTGAAGCGGTTCTCGGGGTCGAACAGCTGCTTGATTTCCGAGAATGCGGCGTTGATCTTCGGTCCGTACTGCCAGGCAATCCATTCGCCTCGGCACAGACCGTCGCCATGCTCGCCCGAAAACGCGCCCTTGTACTCGCGCACCAGTTCCGCAGCCTGTTCCCCTATCGCGCGCATTTTCGCCGCGCCGTCGCGGCGCATGTCGAGTATCGGCCGCACGTGCAGCGTGCCGACGCTCGCGTGCGCGTACCACGTGCCTTCGGTGCCATGCTGATGGAAGATGTCGGTCAGGCGGCTCGTATACTCCGCGAGATGTTCGAGCGGCACGGCGCAGTCCTCGATGAACGAGACGGGCTTGCCGTCGCCCTTCATGCTCATCATGATGTTCAGGCCCGCCTTGCGCACTTCCCACAGCGCCTTTTGCTCGTTCGCATCGGTCATTTTCATGACCGAGTCCGCAAGGCCGAGGTCGCCCATCAGCTCGACCAGTTCATCGAGGCGGCGCACCTGGGCGTCACGCTCGTCGCCCGCGAATTCGACCAGCAGGATCGCATCGGGTCTGCCCACCAGCGCCTTCTCGATCACCGGCTTGAAGCCCGGGTTGCCGAGCGCAAGCTCGATCATCGTGCGATCGACCAGTTCGACCGCCGTCGGCTTGAGCTTGACGATGTGCTGCGCCGAGTCCATCGCCTGCCGGAAGGTGGGAAAGCTCACCACGCCCAGCGTTTTATGCGCGGGAAGCGGCGCGAGCTTCAGCGTGATCTGCCGGCTGAACGCGAGCGTGCCTTCGGAGCCCACCAGCAGGTGCGCGAGATTCGCCACGCCGTCGTCGGTATAGGCGAGCGGGTTCTGGCAATCGAACAGGTCGATGTTGTAGCCGGCCACGCGGCGCAGCACCTTCGGCATGCGTTCGGCGATCTCGCCGCGCTCGCGCGTGGCGATGCGCTGCACGCCTTCGAGCAGCGCCGCGAGCCGCGCGCCTTCGTGCGGGAGGTTCAGCGACTGGAAGCGCGCTTCGCTGCCGTCCGCGAGAATCGCGTCGATGCCGAGCACGTTGTGCACCATGTTGCCGTATTCGATCGAACGCGAGCCGCACGAGTTGTTGCCCGCCATGCCGCCGATCGTGCACTGCGCGGCCGTCGAGACGTCCACGGGAAACCACAATCCGTGCGGTTTGAGCCATGCGTTCAGATGATCGAGCACGACGCCCGGCTCGACCGTCACCGTGCGCGCAGCGGCGTCGAAATCGACGATGTTGTTGAGCCACTTCGACGTGTCGATCACGAGCGCTTCGGCCACCGTCTGCCCGCACTGGCTCGTACCCGCGCCGCGCGCCAGCACGGGGGCATGCGCGAGGCGCGCCACTTCCAGCGCGGCGCGCAAATCGTCCTGATCGCGCGGCACGACCACGCCGATGGGCATGATCTGATAGATCGAGGCGTCGGTCGCGTAACGGCCGCGGCTCGCGGCGTCGAAAAACACGTCGCCGCGCAGGGCTTCACGCAGGCGCCGCGCGAGCGGCGAGCCGTGGCCCTCGCTCGAGGGAACAAGATGAACCGGCTTGACCAGCATGCCCGAGGTGCGTGCGCCTTCCATCGCCGTTCACACTCCCTGATGAGAACCTGCGGGTTCGTCGGCCTTCTTGCCCAGCTCGAAGCGGCTGTCCGGCTGCATGCGGAACGCGAGAATCACGCCGCACCCCATCAGTATCATGCTGCCCACGAACGGCAGGTCCCAGTTGCCGAAGCGGTCGATCAGAAAGCCGCCCGCCACGGGCGAGATGATCGCAGCCAGCGCCGAGCCCGTGTTCATCATGCCGCTCGCCGTGCCCGAGAACTCCGGGGCGATATCCATGGGAATCGCCCACATCGGCCCGATCGTCATTTCGGCGAAGAAGAAACCCGCCGCGAGGCAGGCCATGGAAATGACGGGATCGTGCACGAACATCAGCGGCACGAGCACGATCAGCGTGATCAGCATGCACACGGAGACCATCCAGCTGCGCGCGCGCTTGAGGTTGCCCGTGCGCTGAAAGAGCCAGTCGGTCACGAGGCCGCCGAGCGTGTCGCCCACCACGCCCGCAAGGAACACCACGGAGGCGAAGATCGCCGACTTGCCCAACTGGAGGTGATAGTTGTGCAGGAAGTATTGCGGAATCCAGCTAAGGAAAAGCCACAGCGTCCAGCCGTAGCAGAAGTAGACGATCGTCACCGGAAGCATGCGCCTGAAGAGCGCCATCCACGGCAGGCCTGTTACGCGTGGCTTGGGCGGCGGCAGGATCGCGAGTTCGGCCTCGGTGATGCGCGGGTGATCCTTCGGGTGTTCGGTGAACGTGAACGCCCACACCACCACCCACAGCAAGCTGAGCGCGCCGCAAACGTAGAACGATTCGCGCCAGCCGTAGCGCGCCATCACCAGCACGACAACCGCGGGCGCCACCGCATTGCCGATGCGCGACGCGGAGTGCGTGATGCCTTGCGCGAAGCCGCGCCGCTCTTTGGCGACCCAGCGCGACATGGCCGAGGTCGAGGCGGGAAACGTCGCGCCCTCGCCGAAGCCGAGCAAGAGGCGCGCGGCGAGCAGCGTGACCAGGCCTCCCGCCATGCCCGTGAGAATCGTCGCCACACCCCACAACGCGCCGCAGAAAAGCAGCGTGCAGCGCGCGCCGAAGCGGTCGCTCACCCAGCCGCCGATGATCTGAAACAGCAGATACGGATACGCAAACGCCGAGAAGACCAGCCCCACCTCGGTATGCGATAGCTGGAACTCCTTGCCGAAGCCCGCCGCCGCCGTGCTCACGTTCACCCGGTCGAGGTAGGTGATGAAGTACATGACGCAGAGCATGATCAGCACGATGCTGCTCGCGCTCGTCAATCGATACCGTTTCATCGTCTGTCTCCGTTGCTGGTTCTATCGGCCGCATCGCCCTTCTCGAAGTGGCGTCCGGCATGGGAACGTCCTGGCATCACCTGGAATCGGCCTGGATGCCGCGCCCCGTGCGCCGCAAGTGCAAAAGCGCTGGTTTCAGGCGGCTATCAGCGACACCACGTTGGGTTGTGCCGCGAGATATTCCATCGCGGCGGGCAAGCCGCTGTCCTTCAAGGGCACGCCCGCGACGCGCAGACCCATCTCGCAGCCGGCCAATGCCGCCAGCAGCGTGAGGTCGTTGCAGTCGCCCAGATGCCCGATGCGGAACATGCGCCCCTTGACCTTGCCGAGGCCCGTGCCGAGCGAAAGATCGAAGCGCTCGTAGATGATCTTGCGCACCGCATCCGCATCCACGCCTTCGGGCACCATCACGCCCGTGAGCACGGGACTGTAGACGGCGGCATCGGCGCACTGGATCTCGAGGCCCCATGCGCGCACCGCGCGCCGGCACGCCTCGCCCAGCCGCTGATGCCGCGCGAACACGTTGTCCAGCCCTTCGTCCAGCAGCATGTCGAGCGCCTCGGAAAGGCCGTAGAGCAGGTTCGTGTTGGGCGTGTACGGCCAGTAGCCGCTCTTGTTCATCTCGATGATCTCGGCCCAGCCCCAGAAGCTGCGCGGCAGCTTTGCCTGCTCGCTCGCGGCCAGCGCCTTCGCCGAAACGGCGTTGAAGCTGATGCCCGGCGGCAGCATGAGACCCTTCTGCGAGCCGGAGACGGTCACGTCCACGCCCCATTCGTCGTGGCGATAGTCAGCGCTGGCCAGACCCGAAATCGTGTCCACGAGCAGCAGCGCCGGGTGACCGGCGGCGTCGATCGCGCGGCGCACCGCGGCGATGTCGGAGGTCACGCCGGTCGAGGTCTCGTTATGCACGACGCACACCGCCTTGATGGCGTGCTGCGCGTCCTCGCGCAGCCGCTTTTCGATCATGTCGGCCTGCACGCCGCGCCGCCAGCCTTCGATGCCGGGCAGGCCGAGAAATTCCGGCTTCAGGCCAAGGCGCTCGGCCATCTGCTTCCATAACGTCGCGAAATGGCCCGTTTCGTACATCAGCACCGTGTCGCCGGGGCTCAGCGTGTTGGTGAGCGCGGCTTCCCACGCGCCGGTGCCGGAGGCCGGGTAGATCACCACTGGCTGCTGCGTCTTGAAGATCTTCTTGATGCCTTCCAGCACCTTGAGCCCGAGCACGCCGAACTCGGGGCCGCGATGGTCGATGGTCGGATAGCTCATCGCATGCAGGATGCGATCGGGTACCGGGCTCGGCCCGGGAATCTGCAGGAAGTGGCGACCAGCGGGATGGAAATCGAGCTTCAACATGCAATCGCTCCTGTTTTGAATTTTGCATTCAAAAAACTATAATCCAGCCAGCTCATGTGCAGACAGACAATTCTGACGTGGTTTACCCCAATCACAACTTGCTTCTTTGGGGTCCTGTCCTTGGGCTAGAATTCGCTGGAAATCGATGGAAATGCCTTTTGCATGCAAAACCCGAACCTGAACCCCTCTGTCGTTAGCCCGGTAGTTAGCCCGGTAGTTAGCCCGGTAGTTAGCCCGGTAGTTAGCCCGGAGCTGCCGCCCATTCCGCGCCAGCAACTCCATGACACCGTCGTCGACCATCTGCGACGGTTCATCGTGGAAGGCGTGCTCGAGGCTGGGCGCAAGCTCAACGAACGCGAGCTGTGCGAAACGCTGGGCATTTCGCGCACGCCGCTGCGCGAGGCGCTGAAGGTGCTCGCGTCCGAAGGGCTGATCGAGATTTCGCCGAATCGCGGCGCCTCGGTCTCGAAGATGTCGGAGGCGGAGCTGCGCGAGACCTTCGAACTCATGAGCGGGCTCGAAGCGTTTTCAGGCGAGCTGGCTTGCGAGCGGATCACCGCGGCCGAGATCGCCGAGATCAAGGCGCTGCACTACGCCATGCTTGCCTGCCGCGCGCAGAACGATCTGGCCGGTTACTACAGCCGCAATCAGGCGATTCACGACAAGATCAACGAAGCGGCGCGCAATTCGGCGCTGCGGCAAACGTATATCGCGGTGAATCGCCGTTTGCAGGCGCTGCGGTTTCGCTCGAACTTCGAAACGCCCAAGTGGGACCGCGCGATCCATGAACATGGCGAAATGCTGGAGGCGCTGGACGCGCGCGACGGCAAGCGGCTCGCGGCGATACTGCGGCAGCATTTGCTCGCCAAGCGCGATGCGGTGTTGCGGATCGGGGATACGCCGCCGGTGCAGGACGCCGGCAACTGACTCGTTGCGCGCGCAACGTCTGCCGACTACTTCGCTGCCGACTCCAGAAAACTCTGCGCAAGCTGCTTCCTCAGGTGATCGGCGGCGGGCGAGAGCCGGCGGCCCACGCGCGTGACCATCTGGCTCGAAAAGCCCGCCGCGATCGGATGATCGATCGGCACGGCCACCAACTCGCCCAGATCGATGCCGCGGCGCGCCGTAATCGACGACATGAACGCCACGCCAAGACCAGCGGCCGCGAGCGTCTGCGCCGTGTTGAACAGATCCACGCGATAAGCCGGCATCACGTTCAGACGCGCGTCGTCGAACAGCGACTGCACGAAGTGCTGCACACCGAACGACTCGGTCATGAAGATCAGGCGCTCGCTGGCGAGTTCGGCGGGCGCCACCTTCTGCATCTTCGCAAAGCGGTGCGAGGGCGCGACGAGCGCACAGAGCGGCCGCGACGCGAACGGATGAATGCGCATGGCGGGGTCGTCGGAAGTGCGCGTGCACAGGCCGATATCGACGACGTCGTCACGCACGAGCGAGAGCACGACCGGCGTCGGCCCCGAGCGGATCTCCACGAGAATGTCCGGGTACGTCATCGAAAAACGCTGCAGCGCCCGCGCGATCAGATTGCCGATGAAGCCCTCGCCCACGCCCAGCGCCACGCGACCGCGCCGCAGGTGCCGGTACTCCTCCAGGCGCGCGGCCAGATCGCGCTGGCGGCGCTGCCCATCGCGATAGTGGTCCACGAGCACCTGACCAATCTCGGTCACGGCCACGCTGCGCCCGCGCCGCTCGATCAGCGGAAAGCGCAGTCGCCGCTCCAGCGCCGCCACCTGCCGGCTGATGACCGACGCGTTGATGCCCAGCGCCTCGGCGGCCATGCGCACGCCGCCTGCCGCTGCGATTTCGGCCAGATAGCGCAGCGGCCGCTCGCCGATATCGTCGATCGCGCCGCGCGCCGCATCTTCCCGATCTGCCTTTCCCCGCACTGCATCGCTCCTTTCGCGCGCGTTGTCTTGCTGCGCCGCGACAATCGACCGTTGACTTGAAGTCAACATTTTCGATGCTTTTCCGTCATGGGTCGAGTTTTTCGTCGATGCAATACTCGGCCTTTGGCTTGTGCCCAAAACCTATTCCAATAAAAGGAGTCCCCCGTGAGCGAGCACCACTACTGCGAAGTCGCCGACCTGGCCGAAGCCCGATCGGAACTCGACGAAATCCGTCATCACCTCCACAAGCACCCCGAGCTGTCGTACGAGGAAGCCGACACGTCGCGCTTCGTCGCCGACAAGCTCGAGTCCTGGGGCTACGACGTCACGCGCCACGTGGGCGGCCACGGCGTCGTGGCGGCGCTCAGGGCGGGCACGAGCGCGCGCACCGTAGGCGTGCGCGCCGACATGGACGCCCTGCCGATCCAGGAGCTGACCGGCCTCGACTACGCAAGCGTCCACGCGGGCAAGATGCACGCGTGCGGCCACGACGGCCACACCACCGTGCTGCTGGGAGCGGCGCGCCAGCTCGCCAGAACACGCAATTTCGACGGCACCGTCCATCTGATCTTCCAACCCGCCGAGGAGGCCGGTTCGGACAGCGGCGCCGAGCGCATGATCGCCGACGGCCTGTTCGAGCGCTTCCCCTGCGAAGCCATCTTCGGGCTGCACAACCATCCGGGCGTGCCCACCGGCACCTTCGGCTTTCGCGCCGGCCCGCTGATGGCCGCGTGCGACACCGTCAAGCTGCGCGTTCACGGCAAGGGCGGCCATGCGGCGCGCCCGCATCTGGCCGTCGACCCGGTGCTCGTGGGCAGCAGCATCGTGATGGCCCTGCAGTCGGTGGTGTCGCGCAACGTCGATCCCAACGAAGCCGCGGTCGTGACCGTCGGCGCGTTCCGCTCGGGCCACGCACCGAACGTGATTCCCGAAGACGCCGTGCTCGAAATGAGCGTGCGCTCGTTCTCGCCCGAAGTGCGCGCGACGCTCGAGGCACGCATCCGCGCCCTCGTTCAAGCGCAGGCGCAAAGCTACGGCGCGACGGTGGACATCGAATTCATCCGCGGCTATCCCGTGCTGATCAACAGCGAAGCCGAAACCGAATTCGCACGTCAGGTCGCCGAGGAACTGGTCGGGCCAGAGCACATCATCGCGCCGTTCCCGCCGATCGCCGGCAGCGAGGACTTCGCGTACTACCTGCAGCAGCGGCCCGGTTGCTTCGTACGCCTTGGCAATGGCGAAGGCCGGCCGATGCTGCACAACGCGCGCTACGACTTCAACGACGAGAACCTGACCATCGGCGCCGCGTTCTGGACGCGCCTCGTCGAACGCTTCCTCAGCAAGGACCGTGCATGAACGCCGCCACTAAACCGCTTCTGGAAGCGGCCGAAGAAGCGCCGCTCTCGCCGGGCTACCAGCGCAAGATCGTTCTCGCGGCGGTGATCGGCAACCTGCTCGAATTCTTCGACTTCACGGTCTATAGCTATTTCGCGCTCACGATCGGCCATCAGTTTTTTCCGGCCGACAGCCAGGTCACGTCGCTGCTGCTCGCGTTCGCGGTGTTCGCCGTGGGCTTCGTGATGCGCCCGCTCGGCGGCATTGTGCTCGGCCGCTACGCGGACCGCGCGGGCCGCAAGCCGGCGCTCACGCTGACCATCCTGCTGATGGCGGTGGGTTCCGCGTCCATCGGTCTTGCGCCCACCTATGCGCAGATCGGCCTGGCCGCGCCGCTGCTGATCGTCGTCGCCCGCCTCGTGCAGGGTTTCGCGCAAGGCGGCGAGTTCGGCGCGGCAACCGCCACCCTCCTCGAAATGGGCGGACAGGCGAGCCGCGGTTTTCGCGCGAGCTGGCAGCTCGCGAGCCAGGGCGCGGCGGCGCTGCTCGGCTCGGGCCTCGCGGCGAGTCTCGGCTTTCTGCTCTCCGCGGAAACGATGCATAGCTGGGGCTGGCGCATTCCGTTCTTGCTGGGCACACTCATCGCGCCGGTCGGCATCTATCTGCGCCGGCACATTCGCGAAGAGCCCCCGGCGCAGCGCGTGGTCGCGGACCGCGACGATCCGAAGCGCGGCCTGTACGTGCGCAACTGGTTTCTCACGATCTTCGCGATCATGGGCATGTCGGTTTCGACCTACGTGATGATGTACTACATGCCGACCTACTGCATCCAGTACCTGGGACTGCCACCCAAAATGTCGATCCTCGCGGGCGTGGCGTCCAGCACGATCTCGCTCGTGATGTGCCCGATCTACGGCGCGTGGTCGGACCGCATGGGCCGCCGCAAGCCGCTCACGGTGATCGGTCGCGTCGCGCTGATCCTGCTGCTCTATCCGGCGTTCTGGCTCATGACGCACTTTCCGTCGCTGCCGGTTGTGCTCGCCGCGCTCGTCGTGCTCATGCTCTGCTATGCGATGGGCTCCGCGCCCGCTTACGCGCTGATGCCGGAAAACTTTCCGAAGCATCTGCGCGCAGGCTATATGTCGAGCGCGTACGCGATTGCGGTGTCGGTGTTCGGCGGCACGGCTCAGCTCGTGGCCGGCTGGCTCATCCATGCGACGGGCAACAAGATGGCGCCCGCATGGTACATGATCGGCTGCGTGCTGATTTCGCTCATCGCCGTTTCGATGTTCGAGGAAACCGGCAACAAGGCGATTGACTGACCGCTCGCCTGAAAAGCATGCAGCCTTGAAAAAGGGCGGGCTACGCGGGGTGCGTCGCCCGCCCTTCACTACCTCCCCGATTATTCTTCGATAGTTAGTTTAACTATATATAGTTTAACTACGTACCCCGTCTTTACTGGCTCCCCTGCGAGCCGCCGCCAGGCTGGGTGTTCATCCCGCCATTGCCGTAACCATTGTCATTGTTATACGGCATGGTCCGGCGGGTTCCCGGTGCAGGCGCAGGCGCCGCGCCAGTCCCCGTTCCCTGGCCGCCGCCCGTCGCCGTGGTGCCGGGCGCGCCATAGCCGCTGTTCTCATAGCGGGTGCCTGCGGTGCTGCCCGGCGGACGCGCCGTGTTGATGCCCGCCGCGCCCGTCGTGCCGCCGCCCGCGCCTACGCCATTGCTACCGCCGCCGGCTCCCCCGGCTCCTCCGCCGGCGCCGCCTGCGCTCTGCGCGAGCGCCGCTGCCGAACACGTTGCGATGACGACCCCAGCCAGCAATTGTTTGATCGATCCATTCATTTCGCTCTCCTTGCGTGTTGTGGATGGAACTACTGCGTGGCGACCCGGTGGCGCGCCACGCCTACCTCTTGTCCCGCAAGCGCCATGCCGCCGGGAAGTGGAGCCCGGCGGCGCGCCGTTTGCGTTGATTCGCGTTCTACGCGCCGCGTGGCATCCGCCTTGCTGCAGTTGAGAATGGTTGCAAGCGGTCTCAGACGGTCTCAATCGAGGAGGAAATCGCAATGGCCAACATGCTCGATAACTGCAAGGTCGCAATCCTTGCCATGGACGGATTCGAGGAAGTCGAACTTACCGAGCCGCGCCGCGCATTGAAGGAAGCGGGGGCGCAGGTGGACGTGATATCGCAGAAAAGCGGTGAAATTCAGGGCTTTCGTCACGTCGAAAAGGGCAGCAAGATCAAGGTGGACCGCACTTTCGGCAGCGCGAAGGCGGATGACTACGACGCGGTCGTGTTGCCCGGCGGGGTAGTGAACAGCGACGCGATCCGCCTGATTCCGGAAGCTCAGGCGTTCGTGCGCGCGGCCAACGACGCGCACAAGATCATTGCCGTCATCTGCCATGGAGGCTGGCTGCCGGTCTCGGCCGGTATCGTCAAGGGGCACACCATGACGAGCTGGCCCTCGCTGCAGGACGATATCCGCAATGCGGGCGGCAAGTGGGTCGACAAGACCATGGTCCACGACGGCAACTTCATCACGAGCCGCAAGCCCGACGATTTACCCGCCTTCAACGCGGAGATCATCTCCACGCTTTCGGCGGCAGCTGGCACCGCTTGACAGCGCTGGCCGGCGTCATGTTCATAGCGCCACCTGTACGCCGAGCTCGACCACATGCGCGGGAGCCAGACCGTAATACTCGGCGCTCGAAGTGCAGTGATACGACATGAACGCGAAGAGCCGCGCACGCCAGCGGCTCACGTCCTGCTGGGCTTGCTCGCGCAGCACCTCGTCGCGCGGCAAATAGAAGGTGGTCTGTTGCGGGTCGAAACGCCAGTCGCCCAGCCTGCCTTGCAGCGATGCCAAAAGGCGCGGCAGATTGGGCCGCTCAACAAAGCCATGATGCGCGACGATCTCCCAGCAGCCCGCACCGAGGTCGCGCGCTTCAATGCGCGTTTCATCGTCCGCCTGTGGTGCGGACTCCGAAACATTGGCGAACACGATCACCGTACGATGCCGGACGTGATTGTGACGCACGTTGCTCGCGAGCGCGGCCGGCGTCATGCCGGGTGCGTTGCCCGGGTACACGGCCGTGCCCGGCACGCGAAGCGGCTTCGGATCGGCAGTGCAGATACCACGTAAAAAGGCGTCCACCGATTCGCCGCGTGCCGCATGGCGCGCCTCCAGTTCGCGGCCCCGGTTCCAGGTACTCATCGTGATGAACAGCAACGCGCCCACGGAAACCGGGAACCAGCCGCCCGTGGGAATTTTCGGCAGGTTCGCGGCGAGCAGCATGCCGTCCACGACCAGCAGCGGCACGCACGCGAGCCACGTGGCGACGCGCGGCCAGCCCCATACTTCGCGGCACACGGATAGCATCTGCATCGACGTGGTCACCATCGTCATCGCCACGGCGAGCCCATACGCGGACGTGAGCCGCTCGGAGTTGCGAAAGAACAGCACGAGAAACACCACGGCCACGAGCAACCCCGCGTTGACCGCCGGCACATAAACCTGGCCGCGCCGCGTGCTCGACGTTTCGATCGTGCGCATGCGCGGCAGGAAGCCTAGTTCGATGGCCTGGCTCGTCATTGAAAACGCGCCGGAGATCACCGCTTGCGAAGCGATGATGGTCGCGAGCATAGCGATGCCGACCGCCGGAATGAGCGCCCAATGCGGCACCGAGCGAAAGAACGGCTGGCTGGCGCCGCGCGGCTCGAACAGCACGGTCGCGGCCTGGCCGAAATAGCCCACGACGATCGCGGGCAGCACGACACAAAAGAACGCAATGCGGATGGAGCGCGTGCCGAAGTGGCCGATGTCGGCGTAGAGCGCCTCGGCGCCCGTCAACGCAAGAATCACGCCGGCGAGCACGCCGAACGAGAGCCCCGGATGCGCGAGCGCGAGCCGCACGGCCCAGACCGGCGACGTCGCGGCGAGAATCGCCGGATTGAGCACGATGTGATAAACGCCCACCGCACCGAGGCTCAAAAACCAGAGCGCCATGACGGGCCCGAACGTGCGCCCGACCACGGCGGTGCCGCGCGGCTGGAACAGGAAGAGCGCCACGAGAATCGCCAGTGAAACCGGCAGCACGGCGCTGTCGAATGCGGGATTGATTTCCTTGAGCCCTTCCACCGCGGAGAGCACGGAAATGGCGGGCGTGATCATCGAGTCTCCGTAGAACATCGCCGCGCCGACGAGCCCCGCGAGCACGAGCAGACGCGGCGCGGGCCGCCCCGCCTTCGCGAACCCGGCGCGCACGAGCGCCGTGAGCGCGACGATGCCGCCCTCGCCTTCGTTGTCGGCGCGCATGACGAAGCAGGCGTACTTGAGCACCACGACGATCAGCACCGCCCACAGGATCATGGAGAGCACGCCCATCACCACCGGCTGCGCCGTGGAATCCGCCGTCTGGACGGCTTCGCGCAGCGCGTAGATCGGGCTCGTGCCGATGTCGCCGAACACCACGCCGAGCGCGCCGAGCACCAGTGCGCGCTGGCCGGAGTCGTCGTCCTGCTTGCGCGCCTGCTCTTTCGGCGAGTTTTCGTGCGGGTTGAGGCGTTCTTGAAGCATGGCTGTGCAGCGTTCGTGGAGGCGTTGCCTTCTCGCAATTGGCGTTCCTCTTGAGCCTGAGCCAGTGAAGGGTCGAACGGCAATTTCCCGGCTGCGTTGCGAACTTGCCTTATCCGTCACGCGCGCCTATATTGAGTCCGAAATGGTTGCGACTCGCAACCATTAGCATGAAGTCCATAACGGAGACCATCATGGATTTTGTCGACGTGCCCGCGCAGCCCCGCGAGACGACCATCCTCGAGCTGCGCGAGTTCTCGCGGCGGCTCGTGCGCGAGCTGGGCTTCATGCGCACGACGCTCGCCGACAGCGATCTCGCCCCTTCCGCCGTGCACGCCATCATCGAGATCGGCGCGCAGCCGGGCATCAACGCGAGGGCGCTGGGCGACCTCCTGCGGCTCGACAAGTCGAACACGAGCCGGCAGGTCGCGCGGCTCGAGGCGGCCGGTCTCGTCAAACGCAGGACCGCCGCCGACGACGCGCGCTCTTCCGAACTGACCCTGAGCGCGGCAGGCCAGAAGCTGCGCGCGAAGATCGACCGCTTCGCCACGGACCAGGTTTCCAACGCGCTGCGCAGGCTCGTTCCTGCCGACCAGCAGGTACTCGTGCGGGCGCTCGCGCTCTACGCCGACGCGCTCGCGCACGACAACCCCAACGAGATCAGCGCGACCGCGCCGGCGGCGGGGGTGCAGATCGTGGAAGGCTACCGGCCCGGCTGCATTGGCGACATTGCGAGCCTGCACGGGCGGTTCTACGCGGCGAACTGGGGCTTCGGCGCTTACTTCGAGAAGAAGGTGGCGACGGAACTCGCCGACTTCGCCGGCGCCTTGCCAGCCGTTGGCAAGGCGCTCTGGCTCGCGGTGGAGCGAGATCGCGTGCTGGCGTCGCTTGCCATCGACGGAAACGGGAGCGGCAACGCCGGCGTCGCCCACCTGCGCTGGTTCATCGTGGACGACTCATTGCGCGGCACCGGCATCGGCAGGCAGTTGATGACGAACGCGATGCAGTTCGTCGATGCGCACTACGCCGAGACCTACCTGTGGACCTTCAAGGGCCTCGATGCCGCGCGGCATCTGTACGAGTCGTTCGGCTTCCACCTCGCGGAAGAGTCCGAAGGCGACCAGTGGGGCACGAAGGTCACGGAGCAGCGCTTCGTGAGGCGACGCTCCGTTTGACTCGCATCACACGGAGCTTGCCGGGCGCCCGCGCGTCTCAGGCATGCGCAGATACACGATCAGCGAAATCGCCGCGCAGGCCGTCACGTACCAGTAGAAGTCCTGCTCGTGGCCGCTCGCCTTGAAGCGCAGCGCGACGAACTCCGTCGTGCCGCCGAGAATCGCCGTCGTGAGCGCATACGGCAGGCCCACCGCGAGCGCGCGGATGCGCGTGGGGAACAGCTCCGTTTTCGCGAGCATGTGCACCGAGGTGAAGCCGCTCAGCATCACGAGACCGGCGAACGACAGCAGGAACGCCACCAGCGGATCGCGCGTATGGCTCAGCGCCGTGAAGAGCGGCACGGAAAATAGCGTGGTCGAAAGACCAAAGCAGATCAGCACCGGGCGACGGCCGAACACGTCGGAGGCGAGTCCGAAGAGCGGCTGAAGCGGCATATACAGCAGCAGCGCGCCGGTGGAGACGAGCGTCGACATCTCCTTCGAAAGGCCCACGGTGTTCACGAGGTACTTCTGCATATAAATCGTGAACGTATAGAAGCCCACCGTGCCGCCCACGGTAATGCCGATGGCGAGCAAAATCTGCCGCCAGTGCGAGAGTAGCTGCTTCAGCACCGGCGGACCGGCCTCACGCCGGCCACGCTCGAAGGCTTCGGTTTCCGTCACGTTGCGCCGCATATAAAGCGCGAACAGCGCGAGCGCGCCGCCCAGCAGAAACGGCACGCGCCAGCCCCAGCGCTCGATCTGTTCGGCCGTCATCAGCAGGTTCTGCATGACGAGCATGAGTGCGAGCGCAACGAGTTGCCCGGCCACCACGCTCACCTGCAAAAAGCCTAGATAGAACCCGCGCCGGTTGGCGGGCGCGATCTCGCTGAGGTAAGTCGCGCTGGTGCCGTACTCGCCGCCCATGCTCAGGCCCTGCAGGAGGCGCGCCGCAATCAGCACGACAGGCGCGAGCACGCCGATGCTCGCGTAACCGGGCGTGAGCGCGATCATCAGCGAGCCGATGCACATGGCCGTGACCGACCACGTAAGCGCCGACTTGCGCCCGTGACGGTCGGCGTAGAAGCCCACGAGCCAGCTGCCGAGCGGCCTCGCAACGTAGCCCACGGCCGCGATGGCCGCCGTGTTCATGAGTTGCACGGTCGGCTTGTCGCTCGGGAAAAACGACTTCGCGAAGTAAATCGAAAAAATGCTGTACGCCAGAAAGTCGTACCACTCGATCAGGTTGCCAGCCAGACCCCCGACGATCGAACGGATGCGTGGCCGCGCGACTGGCGCAGTTTCCACCGTCTCGTTGTCGATTCGGACTCCGAAATCCGCGTCGTTCGACATGCGTGTCTCCTCCTCTTGTTTTCAAAATTGCGCGGTGTGGCGTTCAGTCCTTCGGTGCGTACTCGCGATCGAGCCGGTCGAAGAGCGGCTTGTTGACGAGGCGCTGACGCTCGGCGAACGGCGCGACGATCGTCGCGTCTTCGTCGAGGCGGCCGTTTGCGCGCAACTGCCCGAGAGCACGCTGCATGCCGACCACCGCGCCCTGCAGCGCCGCGTTCGCGTACAGCACCAGCGCGTAGCCAAGGCCCGCCAGTTCTTCACGCGACTGCACCGGGGTCTTGCCACCAATCACGATGTTGATGAGTTGCGGCGCGTCGATGAGTTTGGGCAGGCGTTCGATGTCTTCGAGCTTTTCCGTGGCTTCGATAAAGAGAATGTCCGCGCCCGCCTCGATGAACGCGTGGCCGCGCGCAATCGCCTCTTCGATGCCGTGCACGGCGGCGGCATCGGTGCGCGCCATGATGAGCAGGTTGCCGTCTTCGCGCGCGTCCACGGCCGCGCGGATCTTGCCCACCATCTCGCTCGCGCCGATCACTTCCTTGTTGGCGAAGTGGCCGCACTTCTTCGGCATCACCTGGTCTTCGAACTGGATCGCATCGGCGCCGCTGCGCTCGAGCGTGCGCACGGTATGGCGCACGTTGAGCGCGTTGCCGAAGCCCGTGTCCGCGTCGACGATGAGCGGCAGGTTGACCGCGTCGCGCACGCGCGCCGTGTGCTCGGCAATGTCGCTCAAACCGATGAAGCCGAGATCGGGCAGGCCGAACGACATGTTGGTGACGCCCGCGCCCGTGAGGTAGAGCGCTTCGAAACCGGCGTCCTCGATCACGCGGGCGCTCATGGCGTTGAAGGCGCCCGGCACGAGCAGGCCGCGGCGTTCGTTGACTTTGGCGCGGAACGCGGCGCGGCGTGCGGTAGTGGAAGTGGTCATCGCAATGACTCCGTTCAGTGGGTTTTGAGATGGCTCAGACATCCGCACGATGTATGCCAACCAGCAGGAGCTGAGCGCAAGCCATATAAAACAATACCTTAGCCGGCTCCAGCGCACGACCGGCGTTTCATGCCACAATCTCTGGAACGTTTCATGAAACGTTCCAGAACACCCAACTTCGCGCCGAGGATTCCGCCGTGCCTCCCCCCAGTCCGCCCCAGGCCGCCAGTCGCCCGAGCATCGCGCTCGTGAGCATCAGCCGATTGCGCAATCTCTGCGAAACCGTGGCGCCGCGCTATGCCAGCGAGGCCCGCTTCTTCAACGTGCGCGAAGGCTATGGCGACGCCGTCACGGCGCTGCAGCCCTATATCGAAGCCGGCACCGTGGACGTGGTGCTCGCCGCCGGGTCCAACGGCGCGTACTTGCGCGACAACCTGAGCGTGCCCGTGGTCATGGTGAAGGTGAACGGCTTCGACGTACTGGCCGGCATCACACACGCGAACGCCACCTGGCCCGGCGCGCCGATCGGGCTGATCCTGCACGAAAGCGTTTCGCACGAACTCGCCGACCTCGGCGCGTGGCTCAACCTGCGCCTCACGCAGCGCGCCTATCGCACGGTGGACGAAGTGCGCGACGCCGTCACGGCGCTCGCCGCCGAGGGCTGCCGCGTCATCATCGGCCCCGGCATGGCCTGCGATCTTGCCCAGGCGGCGGGACTCGAAAGCGTGTTCCTCTACTCGCTGGGCGCGGTGCACGAGGCGTTCGAGCGCTCGGTGGAACTGGCGCGCGTGAGCCGCCAGAAGGAGTCCAAGCGCGTGCGCCTGAATACGATCGTTGCGCACCTGCGCGACGGCGTGGCCGCTTTCGACGAAGCCGGTCAGCTCGAAGCGGTCAATCCGGCCATGCTCGACCTGCTCGGCCTCGACCGCGCGCGCGATGTGAGCGCACAACTGGTCCGCTCGGTGGGGCCGCTGCTGCATGAAGTGGCTGGCAGCGTTGCGGCAGTCGATGAACGCATCGAGCAGATCGGCGGCCGCTCGCTGATCGTGAGCTGCGTGCCGATCGTCGAGCAAGGCGCGCGCTCGGGCGCGGTGGTCACTGCGCAGGATGCGCTCGTCGCGCAGCGCATCGACCGGTCGCTGCGCACGACCCAGCGACCGCGGCACCTCGTGGCGCGCTACGAACTGGACGACCTGGTGGGCGTTGCGCCCTCCATGGCACGCGTGCGTCGCCTCGCGGCCATGAGCGCCGCGCACGACGCCACCGTGCTCCTCACAGGCGAAAGCGGCACGGGCAAGGAACTCGTCGCGCAGGGCATCCATAACGCGAGCCGGCGGCGCGGCAATCCATTCGTCGCCTTCAACTGCGCGGCGCTGCCCGAGGGGCTGATCGAAAGCGAGCTGTTCGGTCACGAAGAAGGCGCGTTCACGGGCGCGCGGCGCGGCGGCAAGCCTGGCCTCGTCGAAATCGCACATACGGGCACGATCTTTCTCGACGAAATCGGCGAGATGCCGCCCGCGCTGCAAAGCCGCCTGCTGCGCGTGCTCCAGGAGCGCGAGGTCATGAAGCTGGGCGCCAGCCGCGCAACGCCCGTGGACGTGCGCGTGATTGCCGCCACGCACCGCGACTTGCGCGCGCTGGTGCAGGAAGGCGCATTCCGGGCCGACCTGTATTTCCGGCTCAATCTGCTGCCAATTCCGTTGCCGCCCTTGCGCGAACGCCGCGAGGACATCGCTACGCTCGCGCGCCATCTGCTCGAACGCATGGCCGATCGCTACGCCCTGCGCCCCGCCGCGATCGAACGCGTGCTCACGCTGTTCGCGCCGTACTTCGCGAGCTACGCGTGGCCGGGGAATGTTCGCGAACTCGAGAATCTGCTCGCGCGCGCGGCCATCTTCCTCGCCGATGAAACCGGCTGCACACACGCAGATAGTTCGTTATACGACGTATTTCCGGAATTCGCGCAAAGTGACGCAGCGAGCGATACACCGCGGCGCGCGCCGACTGCCTCAAACGGCGCGCGCCGCGACGACGCCACGCCGGTCACGCGGGAAGACGTCGAGCGCGCGCTCGCCGCGCACGACGGCAATCGGGCCGCCGCCAGCCGCGCGCTCGGCATAGGTCGCACGACGCTTTGGCGTCTGATGAAAGGCGCCTGAGCGCGTACAACGGCTTGCCCGCCAGCAGATTCTGCCCGATCGTTTCGAGCGCCGTGCCGCGCAGGCGCACGGAGTATCATGACAACCTCGACGATGCGTCGATTGAGGGCGCATCGAACCTGCCGCGGAACCTGCCATCGTGAACTATTTCAACGTCCTGCTCGCGCTCTCGGGCGTCCTGCTGCTGAGCGTCGCCAGCCCCGGGCCGAACTTCGTCATCGTCACCTCCGCGGCGGTGGCCTCGCGGCCCGCGGGCCTCGCGACCGGCCTCGGTCTCGCCGCCGCCTCCGGCACGTGGGCATGGATCGCCATCGCGGGCCTGAGCCTGATCGTCACCCACGTGGCCTGGATCGGCACCGGGCTGCGCATCGCGGGCGCGGGTTATCTGGTCTGGCTCGGCGCGAAAATGCTCCTCACCGCGCGGCAGCCCTTGCAGGTTGCGGCACAGGCGGGCGCATCGGGTTGGGCCGCCGCGAAGAAGGGCTACGTCGTCAGCATGACGAATCCCAAGGCCATTGCGTTCTACGGCAGCATCTTTGCGTTGATGGTGCCCGCAGCCGCGCCGCGCTGGCTCGAAGTGGCAGTCGTCGTGATCGCGATCCTCATCTCGTGCGCCTGGTATTGCTCGATGGCCCTGCTCGCCTCGCATCCCACGGTGCGCCAGTTCCTCGTCCGGCGCAAAGCCGCGCTCGACTCGGTAGTGGGCGTCGTGCTGATCGGGCTCGGCGGGCGCATGCTCGCGGGGCGCTGAGCCTCGTCACGCGGCCATGAACGGGCGCATGGCTGCGCGCTGGCTGCGCGCCGCGCCGCTGGCGTCGGCATTGACACTGGCGTTCGTGCTCGCAGCGTCGTCCTTGCTGGCCCACGCGCAAAGCGCGCCCAAGGTCGTCGACCTTCCTACCCGGCCCGGCGTCACCCAGCGCTTCCTTTTCATTGCGCCCGCCGCGCCAAAAGCGGTCGCGATTCTTTACGCGGGCGGGCACGGCGGCCTGCAACTGGACCCGCAGGGAAACTTCGGCTGGGGCGCCAACAACTTTCTCGTGCGCAGCCGCATGCTGTTTGTGAACGGCGGCGTTGCCGTGGCGATCCTCGACGCACCGAGCGACCGGCAATCACCGCCCTACCTGGACGGCTTTCGCCTCGCGCCGGAACACGCCGCGGACGCCCGCGCCGTGATCGCGTGGTCGCGCGAACAACTGCGCGTGCCGGTCTGGCTCGTTGGCACGAGCCGCGGCACGCAGTCGGTGGCGGCCATCGCCATTGCGCTCGCGAAAGACGACGCAAACCCCGGCGCAGGCCCGGACGGCATCGTGCTGACCTCGACCATCCTGCGCGAAAACCGGGGCGGCGACCCGGTCACAGGCATGAACCTCTCCGCGCTCAAGCTTCCAGTGCTCGTGGTGCACAACAAGGACGACGCCTGCAAGGTGTGCCCGGTAGCCGAAACGGACACCCTCATGCAAAAGCTCACGCAATCGCCGAGAACGAAGCTGATGCTCGTTTCCGGCGGCGCTTCGCGGGGCGACCCGTGCGGGGCGTTCGCGTATCACGGCTTCAACGGCATCGAAAGCGAAGTCGTGCACGGCATCACGGCGTGGATGCTCGCGCCCTAGCGGGATTTTCGCGTCGGGCGCCCCACCTCTTCCCGCACCTCGCCTCTGAGCCAGTCACGAAACGCCGTCAGCCTCGGCAGACTCGCGCACTCGGGCCGATAGACCACGTAGTACGCCAGCGCCGAAGTAAAGGCGATCTCCGGGAAGAGGCGCACGAGCCGGCCGGCCGCGAGATCGTCGCGCGCCATGACACTGCGCGCGAGCGCGACACCGTGCCCTTCTATCGCTGCCTGCAGCACCGCGGCCGAATTGTTGATCTTCATGCCGCGGCTCGCCGATGCGGGCGTCACCCCCACGCTCTCGAACCACGCATGCCACGAAGCAAAGCCCGCATGGCTGTCCACGGAGAGATCGTGAATGAGCGGCGCGCGAGCGAGATCGCGTGGCGCGCGCCATTTTCCGGCCCGACGCACGGCCGGTGAGCAGACGGGATAGATCTCCTCGTCCATGAGCTTTTCGGCAGTGAGCCCCGGCCACGCGCCGGCCCCATAGCGCACGCCGATATCGATGCCCTGCGCGACGAAGTCGAGCAGTTTCAGGCTCGTGTCCAGACGCACGTCGGTGTCCGGCCACGCGGCCTGAAAACGGTCGATGCGCGGCAGGAGCCATTTGGCGGCGAACGCCGGGCTCACCGTGACCGTCAGCACGCCGTTCGCCGAGCCCTCCTTCAGGCGCTCCAGCCCCAGGCTCAAGCGATCGAAACCGGCACGGATGTCGGGCAACGCACGCGCGGCCACTTCCGTCACCATCAGCCGCGCCCTGCCGCCGCTGCCGCGGACGAACACGGGCGTGCCGAGCCAGTCTTCGAGACTGCGCACGAGTTGGCCGACGGCGGCAGGCGTCACATTCAGCTCGGCGGCCGCGGCGGAAAAACTCTGATGCCGCGCGCTCGCTTCGAATGCGCGCATGGCGTTGAGGTAGACGGGCGTCTTCATGATCCAAAGATTTTCTGTCAACGGGAGACAGAATATCTGATTTGTGGGCGCGAGCGGACGCGAACAGAATGAGTGCCGTTGACGAGGCATTCAGCGCGTCGCATGCCGCCAGCGTCGGCCCCATTCCATGGCTTCGAGGAGTCCATCATGAACCATAGTTTTTCTTTTGATTTTACGTCCAGGGTGGCGATCGTCACCGGTGGCGGTTCCGGCATCGGCAAGGAAGTCGCCGCGCGTCTCGTGAAGGGCGGCGCGCGCGTCGTCATCGGCGGGCGCGACGAGGCGAAGCTGCGCGTAGCGGCCGCGCAAATCGACGCTTCAGGCGCCAACGTGCGCTTTCATGCCGGCGATATTGCGCTGCCCGCCACCGCGGCTGCGCTCGTCGACCTCGCGACCGGGGCGTTCGGCGGTGTCGACATTCTCATCAACAACGCCGGTATTTTCCGGCCCAAAGCGTTTCTCGACGTGATCGAGGCCGAATACGACAGCTTTCTCGACACGATCCTCAAAGGCAAGTTCTTCATGGCGCAGGCCGCGGCCAAGGCGATGCTCGAGCGCGGCGGCGGCGCGATCGTCCAGACGGGTTCGCTCTGGGCGCTGCAGGCCATCGGCACCACGCCTTCCGCGGCGTACTCGGCGGCCAATGCGGGCGTGCATGCGCTCACGCGCAATCTCGCCATCGAACTGGCGTCCTCGAACATCCGCATCAATACCGTCGCGCCGGGCGTCGTGGAAACGCCGGTGTATCGCACCTTCATGACCGAGGACGAAGTCAGCAGGACGCTGCCGGGATTCAACGCGTTTCATCCGCTCGGGCGCAACGGCCAGCCCGCGGATGTTGCCGAGGCAATGCTCTTTCTCGCCTCGCCTCACGCCGCCTGGATCACGGGCACCGTGCTGCCCGTGGACGGCGGCGTGATGGCCGGCCGCCACGCCTGAAGCGCGAGCGGCTGATCGATTTTGCGACACGACACACAGGAGCACAGCATGGTCTATCTGCAAATCACCCTGAAGATTGCCGCCAGCCAGCGCGCGGCCGCCGCTGGCGTCTACCGGCAGTACAAGGCGGCGTTTCTCGAAACGATAGCGGGCGCGAAGTCGAAGGAGCTGCTCGTGCGTGAAGCGGACGTGCAGGTGCTGCACAGCTTCGATAGCGTCGAGCACGCGCAGGCCTACCTCGAGAGCGCGTTGTTCACGGCCGATGTCGTTGGCGCACTCGCGCCGCTGCTGGACGATGCGCCCGAAGTGCGCGTCTACGAAGCCGCGTGAAGCGAGCACGCCGGGGTATTTCGCATGACTAACCGCCCTTCCTTTTCACGGGCGCGCTGTTGTGCCCGAACGACCCCGGCGGCTCCGCCCGGCCGTGGTGGCCGAGCGGCACCTCTGCCGTCTGCTCCGGATGCGGGCCGCCCTCGCGCGGCATGAACTCGGGCCGCGACTCCGGTTGATCGAAGCTGCCCGGCGCACCCCTCGCGCGTTTCTCCTGCGCCGGTTGCTTGCCGGCGGCGAGTTCGCCGCCGGTTTCGCCGGCCTCATCCGGCGTGGGGTTGTGTGTCGAAAGACCCATCATCCGCTCCTTAAAGGGTGTGGATGCGAGGCATCCGGTTCATGGTTTCGGACCGCTCGCCGGCGCCACTTGCGCGCCGGCTGGCGCCGATATCTGGCTACCCAAAGCGTCCTGGGTTTGCGGGCGCGCACCTTCGTCGGCACGTTTGCAGGCCGTACAGCCGAGCGCCAGCGCGGCCGCGCCGAGCAGCCACAAACGCGGCCACGAGCGGGCGCGCGGCCTGGCCAGATTTGCACCCGATTTCGCAGTGCTTTTCATCTGATCCCTCCCTTGCGCGCAGCAATTGCAATTCCGCGCGCCACGCTTGTAATTCTTCTACCTCGTTCCCCGTCTGTCCGATCTTTCACTTTTGCACTGGCGCGCCCCGTCCTGCGACCATCATTTACTCCCGATAGGCCGCCATCACGATCCACATGTCGCGTTCGCCGTTGCTCACTTCAGCCGCCAGCGCATAGCGATCGTGCGGGCTGCAGGCGTTTTGCAGCGCCGTGCGCGCCTGCTCCGTGTTGTCGTACTCGCGCCTTGCCAGCGGACGCACATCGTTGCGTCCCTCAAACATCTTATGGTCCTTGCGGTAGATAAGCGTTTCATTTTTCCAATCGCGAAAGCATTCCCGGACATGCTGGAAATCGCCTCCGCATACATTCACTTCGTAGCGTGGAGTTGACTTCATGATCGACTGCCTCCCTTGCCGGTTCGACGCGCAATGCCGTTTTCCTCACGCCGCGCGCGTGCACACCTGCGTGGACGCATGGGGCGTGCCGGGCCTCGCCCCGCTGTGCAGCCGGTATTGCATTTGCGCAGCGGGTGAATCGTCGAACGGGAGAAGTCATGAGCACGAGCCAGCATCCTTCTACGCGGCGCAAGGGCGGCCGCCCGGCGCGGCAGCGTCATGCCCACGCGAGCGCCGCCAGAGGTCACACGAAAAGCACCACGAGCGGCGCCACAAATAAATGGTCGAAGCACGTGAACGAGACGAGCGACGCCATGGACATCGAGGCCGGCGTATTCAGATCCGGCAGCGCCGAAGCGATCGCCCGTTCGCTCAAGGAGTCGTCGCTGCACAGCCGGCGGCGCAAGGGCACGCCGTTTCAGTCGGCCATGTCGATGCTGAACTTCTACATCAACCGCGCGGGTAGAAACCTGCCCAAATCGCGGCGCGAGACGCTCGCGAAAGCCAAGGGAAAGCTGCGGGAAGCGTTTGGCCGCAAGCCCTGAGGGAAAATATCAGGCTTTTTCACAGCGCCATGGGGCGTCGCACCCAACTCTTATATAAGACATAAGACATTTGACGTTATATCGCAATGCGCTTAAAATCCCGCTCAAAGCAGTGCCTGGAAAAGCCTCGGAGTGCCTGAAAAGCCTTCGCCTTCAAACGCAATACCAGTAGGTCCCCCAATGCTTGAAAACTTTCGCGCTCACGTAGCCGCACGCGCCGCGCTCGGCATTCCCCCCCTGCCGCTCACGGCTCAGCAGACTGCCGAACTGGTGGAACTGCTGACGAATCCGCCCGCTGGCGAAGAGCAGACCCTGCTCGACCTGATCACCAACCGCGTGCCCGCAGGCGTCGACGAAGCCGCCCGCGTGAAGGCCGGGTTCCTGGCCGCCGTGGCCAAGGGCGAAACCGCCTGCGCGCTGATCTCGCGCGCTCGCGCCACCGAACTGCTCGGCACGATGCTGGGCGGCTACAACATCGCCCCGCTGATCGAGCTGCTGGCCGACGCCGAAGTGGGCACCGTGGCTGCCGACGCGCTGAAGAAAACCCTGCTGATGTTCGACCAGTTCCACGACGTCAAGGAACTGGCCGACAAGGGCAACGCCAACGCAAAGGCCGTGCTGCAAAGCTGGGCCGACGCCGAATGGTTCACGAGCCGTCCGGAAGTGCCGCAAAGCCTGACCATCACCGTCTTCAAGGTGACGGGCGAAACCAACACCGACGACCTCTCGCCGGCCCCGGACGCGACCACCCGCCCGGACATCCCGATGCACGCGCTGGCGATGCTGAAGAACGCCCGTCCCGGTATCACGCCGGAAGAAGACGGCAAGCGCGGCCCGGTCAAGTTCATCGAATCGCTGAAGGAAAAGGGCCACCTGGTCGCCTACGTGGGCGACGTGGTCGGCACCGGCTCCTCGCGCAAGTCGGCCACCAACTCGGTGCTGTGGTTCACGGGCGAAGACATCCCCTTCATCCCGAACAAGCGCTTCGGCGGCGTGTGCCTGGGCGGCAAGATCGCCCCGATCTTCTACAACACGATGGAAGACGCCGGCGCGCTGCCGATCGAACTCGACGTGTCGCAAATGGAAATGGGCGACGTGGTCGAACTGCGCCCGTACGAAGGCAAGGCACTCAAGAACGGCGCAGTCATCTCCGAGTTCCAGGTGAAGTCCGACGTGCTGTTCGACGAAGTGCGCGCCGGCGGCCGCATTCCGCTGATCATCGGCCGCGGCCTGACCACCAAGGCGCGTGAAGCGCTGGGTCTCGCACCGTCGACGCTGTTCCGCCTGCCGCAACAGCCTGCCAACAGCGGCAAGGGTTTCTCGCTGGCGCAGAAGATGGTTGGCCGCGCGTGCGGTCTGCCGGAAGGCCAGGGCGTGCGCCCGGGCGCGTACTGCGAGCCGAAGATGACCTCGGTGGGCTCGCAGGACACCACGGGCCCGATGACGCGCGACGAACTGAAGGACCTGGCGTGCCTGGGCTTCTCGGCCGACCTCGTCATGCAGTCGTTCTGCCACACCGCCGCGTATCCGAAGCCGGTGGACGTGAAGACGCACCAGACGCTGCCGAACTTCATCAGCAACCGCGGCGGCATCGCGCTGCGTCCGGGCGACGGCGTGATCCACTCGTGGCTGAACCGCATGCTGCTGCCCGACACCGTCGGCACCGGCGGCGACTCGCACACGCGCTTCCCGATCGGCATCAGCTTCCCGGCAGGCTCGGGTCTGGTCGCCTTCGCGGCCGCCACCGGCACGATGCCGCTGGACATGCCGGAATCGGTGCTCGTGCGCTTCAAGGGCAAGATGCAGCCGGGCGTCACGCTGCGTGATCTCGTCAACGCGATCCCGCTGTACGCCATCAAGCAAGGCACGCTGACGGTCGCCAAGCAAGGCAAGAAGAACATCTTCTCGGGCCGCATTCTCGAAATCGAAGGCCTGCCCGACCTGAAGGTCGAGCAAGCGTTCGAACTGTCGGATGCATCGGCAGAGCGTTCGGCCGCCGGTTGCACGGTGCACCTGAACAAGGAACCGATCATCGAATACCTCAACAGCAACATCACGCTGCTGAAGTGGATGATCGCCCAGGGCTACCAGGACCCGCGCAGCCTGCAGCGCCGCATCAAGGCGATGGAAGCATGGCTGGCCGACCCGCAACTGCTGCAACCGGATGCGGACGCCGAGTACGCCGCCGTCATCGAGATCGACCTGGCCGACGTGCATGAGCCGATCGTGGCCTGCCCGAACGATCCGGACGACGTGAAGACGCTGTCGGATGTCGCCGGCGCCAAGATCGACGAAGTGTTCATCGGCTCGTGCATGACCAACATCGGTCACTTCCGTGCCGCGTCGAAGCTGCTCGAAGGCAAGCGCGACATTCCGGTCAAGCTGTGGGTCGCGCCGCCGACCAAGATGGACCAGAAGCAGTTGACCGAAGAAGGCCATTACGGCGTGTTCGGCACGGCTGGCGCGCGTACCGAAATGCCGGGCTGCTCGCTGTGCATGGGTAACCAGGCACAGGTGCGCGAAGGCGCGACGGTCATGTCGACCTCGACGCGTAACTTCCCGAACCGTCTGGGCAAGAACACGAACGTGTACCTCGGCTCGGCGGAACTGGCGGCGATCTGCTCGCGTCTGGGCAAGATCCCGAGCAAGGAAGAGTACATGGCCGATATGGGCGTGCTCAACGCCAACGGCGACCAAATCTACCAATACATGAACTTCGACCAGATCGCCGACTTCAAGGAAGTGGCCGATACGGTGACGATGTCAGTGTGATGCTGGGGTACGGCGCGGGGTTTGGGTTGTAGATCCGCGTCGCGGCACCAGACAGTGGCGCCGCAGGCTGAATGCCTGCGGCGCCATTTTTATTTGGTTCGCCGAGGTCCTGCCTTATGAGCCTGGGTCGAGAGAGCCGTTTCGGGAAGCGATCACTGCCCGGACGACCAGCATGACGCGTTCAACCCGCGCGCCGGTCCGGATTCGGCCTGCACGTTCGAGTTCGGCAAGCCCATGCAGGGCTGCCCAAAAAGTCTCGGTCACGTTCTCGACATCGACGCAGAACGGTGCGACGACCGACGCGAGCGCTTCGAAACCAGCC
This sequence comes from Paraburkholderia sp. CNPSo 3076, assembly GCF_026343935.1. Classification (NCBI taxonomy): domain Bacteria; kingdom Pseudomonadati; phylum Pseudomonadota; class Betaproteobacteria; order Burkholderiales; family Burkholderiaceae; genus Paraburkholderia; species Paraburkholderia sp. CNPSo 3076. The sequence goes on from NZ_JAPMAL010000014.1 coordinate 178,237, forward strand.
CGCAGTTCCGGTCGGGTTTCAGCGTCGGCAAACCGCAGATCGGTCGGGAGGGTGAACATCGCCTCGTAAAGCGCAGGACACCGCACTGCAAAACCGAGATAGGCCATGGCGACATTCTCGACGGCGTTTTGTGGCCCGGTCGATCCACACGCCGCTTCCCGAAGCGCCACCGCGAGTTCCTGAAAGCCCTCGACTGCAACGGCTGCCACGATCGCGTCCCGGTTCTCGAAATGCGAATAGAGGACCGGCTGGCTATATTCGATCTCGTCGGCGAGGCGGCGAACCGTGACTGCATCCCAGCCATCGCGCTCCGCAATCAGGCGCGCTGCCGCGATGATGCGGGACTCGCGCTCAGCCCGTTGCCTGCCTTTGCGCTCGGCGATACTCAATTTTTCCTCTCCCTGACCCCAATGGTCCACACGGCTTGCGATAATACGGAAGCTTGAAAATCTAGCAATGCTAGATTATATTCCGTCACTACACCTCGAAGCAAAGGACACCGCAATGCATTGGCTTTCGTTCGGACTGGCGCTGTTCCTCGCCCTTGCGATTATCGCGATCGGCACCCAATATCTTGTGAGGCCAATGACCGCGACACGTAGTTTCGGCCTGCCGCTTCCCGAAAACGGCGCCAATATCGCCTGGTGGCTTCGGCTCAAAGGCGTGCGCGACATTGCGTCGGGATTGGCGGTCCTGGCGTTCATGGTGTGGGGCACGCCTCTTTGGATCGGCGTCGTCCTGCTCGTGGAAGCGGTCATCCCCGTTGGCGACATGCTGCTCATTCTTGCCGCGAAGGGTTCCACCAAAAGCGCCTTCGGCATGCATGGCGCGACGGCCGTGCTGATGGTCTTCACCGCGATTTCGACGATGATGGGAGGGCGCTGAGATGGTCCATACTCTTTCGATCTGGCTCCTCGCCGCCGGCTTCTTTGGCGCGGGTCTCTTCAACGCGATCGGCCCCCCCGCGACGCAAAGCGATTACGCCCGGTGGGGTTACCCGCGCTGGTGGGGTCGATTGACCGGCGCACTGGAGATGTTGTCTGCCGTGCTGATTGCGCTTCCGGCAAGTCGCGTGATTGGCCTGGCGCTTGGGGCGCTAATCATTGCGGCTGCGGTTTTGACCGTTCTGCGTCACCGCGACTTCTCGCACCTTGTGCCGCTCGGTGTTTTTGTCGCCGTGATCGCGCTCGCAGGGATCTCGTCTTGAGAGGGCCGCCAGGAGAGACGCCAATGTGCGCCACGCGTTGACGGCATCCCGTGCAATCAACGCGCGAACGCCAGCGCGGTGTATTCAGCCGTTGCCGCCGTGAAAGAGCGTCAGCTTGTTCGACACCGAATTCACGCCCTGCACGGAACGCGCCACCTCTTCCGCCTGCCGGATCTGGTCGCCAGTGCGAACCGTGCCGCTCAGCGTCACCGCGCCGCTGCGCGCGCGCACGAAAACGCCGGAAACGTTGAATCCTTGCGCCCTCGACAAGGCGCGCCGCACGGCACGGGCAAGTGCGCGGTCCTCCTTCTTCTCGCTGGGCGCCGCCTGGGTCGCCCCCGTTGCCATCGATGCGTCCGTTGGCTCATTCGCCGACTGGGCATGGGCCATGCCAGCAGCGGTAAGCAGAAGAAACGCAGACAAGGCGCATCGCAGATTCGATTTCATGACCCACTCCTGACATTGCCGCGCAGGGATCCGCCGGCCGCGGTCCATATTGCACCACCATGCGAACACCCGCTCCGACGGCGCGCGCATCGCGCCGCCGTACTACCCGGCCGCGGATGCCGCCGCCACGCCCAGAAAGGTCTGGACGATTCCTCGCTTGCGTTGGCTGTGAAGGCAGGCCACCGAATCGATATTGCAGCCGCGCAGTTCCTCCACCGGGATGGCAACGGAACGCGCGCCCTCGGGAATCTCGCGCTCGAGCACGAATCCGATGCCGAGGTCTTGCCGCACGGCCTCCAGAACGGCCTCGCGACTACCGAGTTTCATCGCCGTCGGGAGCGATATTCCCGCACGCCGCAAGGCTTCGTCGACCAGTCGCTGGGTGTTGGAGCCCGCCTCCCGGCGAATCACGGCATACGCCGCGAGATCGCCGAGGGACACGCTTTTGGCCGCTGCGAGTGGATGACGCTCCGGCACGAGAACGCGCATGTCCTGCCGCGCGACGGGAATTGACGCCACACGCGCATCGCTCCTGGCATTGCCGATGACCACCGCGTCGACCCGATACGCGAGCAGATCGTCCCAGACCTCGCGCTGACTTCCGAACGAGACCGAGATTTCGATCTCGGGATACTGCGCGCGAAAGGCGGCCACCACTTGAAGCACCATAAATCTCGATGTGAAAATATAGCATCGGTATGAATTTGACTGCACAGGGGACGCGCTCTAAGCTCGATGCCGTTGCGGGTTCTGACGACCCGCCCTTTTGACGCCAGATGCGTAATGAGCAAAGAGATCGACTACCTCAATCCCGCCCTCCCGCGGGGCCTGCGGCAAGTGGCGATGCCCGTGGTCGACGCGACGCCGGCAACGCTGAATGGCTATGGCAAGCTGGTGGACCACCCGCACGCATGTCAGGTGGAAATCGTCCAGTGGCCTGCAGTGGGGTCAAGACCGATCGATCCGGGAACCGGCGACGAAGCGGGCACGACCGAAGGCACGTTCGTCAGCGAATGGCGCGGCGACATTCTGTACGGTCGAAACGAAGCGGTAGGCGGCAACTATGTTCTCGCCTACGCAACGGAGCCCGACGACGCACGCGAAGACAGCGCCGCCGCCCCGGAACGCATGTTGATATGGCATGCGAACTATCACCCCGACGGCGGGCAACTGTTCTTTCCGCTCGATCGTCTCCCGTTCTACGTGCCGCTGGCATTGCCAGGCGACGACATTACGCCGGAGAAGTTCGTGTGCTTCCGCTTCGACGGACGGCAGGGTCTCTATATCCACCCCAACATCTGGCACGAAGGCGTGTTCACGCTCGACGGCACGCAGCGATTCTTCGACAAACAAGGCGCTGTCCATGCACGCGTCTCGGTCGAATTCGCGACAGAGTTCGGCTGTCTGCTCGAGGCCGCCATCGCACGGGACTAGCGCGCGCTGCTCCCGCAGATGCACTGCGATGGATGAGGCTAGCGGACGTCGCTCGAGCGCGTCACATCCTTTGCTTCCGTGTCGACGGCGTCGCTGTGCAGCAATGCATGCTGCCGTTCAGGCGTTTCGCTTTGCGCCATGCCTTCCTTGAATCCCTTCACCGCGACGCCCAGATCGCCTCCGATGTTGCGTAGCTTCTTCGTACCGAAAACTAGTGCCACGATCAGGAGAACGATCATCCAATGCCAAATGCTCAACGAACCCATAACTGAAAACCCTCTCTTTGCCGTCGCGCGCGTCGCTCGCGACGAATGACATGAATCTTGCTGCCCGACCCGGCGTATAGCCCGATGTTCCGCAGGCGTATTGGAACGCGCGGATGTGTCTCGCTCGTTTCCTGGAACGGCGGTTTTGTATGCGCATGTACGAGCGCGCCCTGTAGATACACGCAAATACAAAAGGGAGCCGTGTCCGCCAATCTGCGCGCGCATGGCGCGAATCGCCGCCTCAGCGCGGTCGGCGCACGACCGCCTTTCAAACGGTTCCAGACAAGCGTTTAATATCGGCTGCAACGTCTCTTTGGGAGCCCTCCCATGCTTAGGGTACTTGAACCGGGCGACTACTTCGGCACCACCTCCCTGCGATACGGGGATGACGGCATCTCGCTCGTGGAGACCGATTTCGCAACGGATCCGATCATCCCGCAGCACGAGCATGTCAATCCGTTTTTCTGTTGCGTGCTGAACGGTTGCGGAACCCGATCCTGGCCGGCCCGCCGCGGCGAAGACGGGCCGATGTCGCTGACGTTTTTCCCCGCGGGCGTGCCCCACGCCAATACCTGGCATGGCGCCGGCGGCAAGGCACTCCATCTCGAGTTTTCGACCTCGTGGGCACAGCAGCTTGGCGGCCGGACCCGGGTCCTCGATCGTCCCGATGACTTTGCAGGCGGCGCACCGCTGTCGTTCATGCGCCGCCTGGTCCGCGAATGCCGCGAGCAGGACTCGGCTACGTCGTTGGCAGTCGAAGGGCTGGTACTCGAACTGCTTGCCGCGTGCGAGCGCACCGTCCCGCGTACGGCGACGGCTGGCGGTTCGCGCCGCTGGCTCGCTCGCGTGGAAGCCATGCTGCACGATCGCTTTCGCGAGACGTTGACGCTGGATGAAATTGCTTCGCACAACCATGTTTGTGCCGACCACCTTGCGCGTGAATTCCGCAAGCACTTTGGCTGTACGGTCGGGGAGTAGGTGCGCCAGCTTCGGCTCGATTTCGCATGCACTGAATTGACCCGTGGACGCCTCTCGCTCGCAGCGATTGCCGAGGCCGCCGGCTTCGCCGATCAAAGCCACTTTACGCGCGTCTTTCGGCGCCGGATGGGTCTGACACCAGGCGCGTACCGCGCGCAGCTGCTTGAAAATCGCTCCTGTACCAAAGATTGACGGTCCGGTACAAGACCCACAGCGCGGCCACGGCCTGGAGTGGCTCGCATGTTCGGCACGAACTGACGTTCCCGGAGATCGATGTGAGCCCCGATGCCTTTCCCTATCTGACCCGCCTTGACGTCCTCTATGCCTTCGGCGAAATCATCGACGTGCGTAAAGGCCTGCTGCATCGACCGCGCGCGCCGGAGAAGACAGTGATCCTGATGGTCGAGGCGGCGGGAATCGTTCCCAGGGGCGACACAATAACCCCGCTCGTCTGACAAATTTACAATACCGTAAGCTCCGCCCAGCCACAGGCCATATCGCAGAAACCCAGGTACACCACCTAGATAAATCTGATTGACGATTTCGATGTCGTCTGACAACAATATCCATAGTGATCGAGTCAGCCGCTCCTGTCCGATCTCGTCGCTGTAACCGTGCCTCTCCTGTTCGCATTGGCGTCGCCACGCGGCCCAATCGCCGCCGAAGTCCGGCCGTCACCCCTGCAGCAAAACAATCCCGCGAGACAACATAGGAGAACGAATCAAATGGCAACACATGACCAGGACGATCCCCTACCCACCGAAGCCCGCAACCATGCGCCCGCCTCGCCCAAACGGCGCGCGTTCATGGCCTTTGCCGGCGCGTCCGCAGGCGCAAGCCTCCTCGCCGCCAGCCGCGCAGCGGCAGCAGCCGACTCCATGTTTCCCACGCCTGCCACATTCGGAGGAAAGATTCCACAGCCGCCCGGGCACGCCGCGGGCGATCCGATCTGGGGCCCGGAGGGCCAGGCCACGGCGATCATCAGGAGGCTTGCCCACGTCGATCGCTCGCTGTTTTCCCGCGCCGATTTTCACGTGACTAGCTACGGTGCGCGCGTACTCCCCGCCTCCGCGCTGATGACGTCGACTGCCTGGCCGGGCGGCAAGATTCCATGGGTGACGGGCGGCACCGAACAGACCACGCATCCGACCAGCGACCTGCAAAGCCCGGGCTCGGGCGTGATGGTGCCGTGTGACTACACGGGCACGCAATACGACTCATGCACCGCGATCAATACGGCGATTGTCGACGCGAGCCGTGCCGGTGGCGGCCGCGTGGTGGTGCCGACCGGCAACTGGTACTGCGGCGGTCCGATCGTGCTGCTGAGCCATGTGAACCTCCACCTGGAATCAGGCTGCACGATCTATTTCAGCCCGAATCCCGCCGACTATGCGAAAAACGGCCCGTACAAGACGGCGAACGGCAATCTGTACCACACGCGCTGGCAGGCGAACGACTGCCTGAATTTCGGCTCGCCGATTTATGCATTCCGCCAGACCAACATTGCCGTGACCGCCGATGACAATACCTGCGTGCTGAACGGTCAGGCGATGACGCCGATGCAACTGAGCACCCAGGCGCCCACCTCGTGCTGGTGGACCTACAAGGGAAGCAGCAACACATACGGCTGCGCAGGTTCTTCAACGCCGTCACAAGCCTATGTGAATCCGAACAACGTCGCGCTAACGAGCCTCCCCGCTGGCCAGATCCAGAACCCGCAGGCGAACGCTTCCTTCACGAATCAGTACGGCGTCACGACTTCGCTGATGACCCTGCTCACGGGCACGGGCTGGAACCAGGACCAGAACTATCTGCCCGCGCTCTCCGAGCTGCGCGTGCCCATCGAGAACCGCATTTTCGGCAACGGTCATTTTCTGCGTCCGTGCATGATCGAGTTCATCGGCTGCACCAACGTGTATCTGCAGAACTACCACACGCAGAACACGCCGTTCTGGCAGCACCATCCGACCGATTGCACGAACGTGGTGATCGACGGCGTGTTTGCCGACAGCATCGGACCGAACAACGACGGCTTCGATCCGGACGCGTGCAATCACGTGCTGGTGCAAAACGTTCAGTTCAACACCGGCGACGACTGCATCGCGATCAAGTCCGGCAAGTATCTCGATACCGAGTACGGTCCGATGCAGAACATCGTCGTGCAGAACTGCACGATGCAAAGCGGCCACGGCGGTCTGACGATCGGCAGCGAAATGAGCGCAGGCGTGCGCAACGTCTACGCCCGCAACCTGATGATGCAAAACGAGAACTGGGCAAGCAATCCGCTCAATATCGCGCTGCGGTTCAAGAGCAACATGAATCGCGGCGGGTTCATCAACAACGTCTGGATCAACGGCGTGACGCTCGCCAACGGCGTGAACCTCGCGGGGAAATACGGCGGCGGCTCGCTGGGCGCGGCGATTAGCAAGATCACGGGCACGGGCACGACCGGTCTCGCAACGAACCCGTCGACGGGCCAGGGCGGCTTGATCACGTTCGACTGCGATTACAGCCCGTCCGGCGACGCGGTGCGCTGGAGTCCGTCGGTGATCAGCAACATCAACATCACCAACGTGAACGCGAGCAACGTGTCGGGCGCGGTGTCCTACTCGATGCCTTCGGGCTTCGTCGCCGGGTCGAACTCGTGCTTCCAGGCGCTCGTCATGCAGGGCCCCGAGGCGGTCGATTACAACGGTCCGCTACCGGTGCCGACCGTGAGTCCGATCAGCGGCGTCACGATCTCGAACTGCAACCTCGGCAACCCGGTGTGCACGGGCGCGGTTCCGACCACGCCTTCGACGTCGGCGACGGCCGCGCCGGGGCCGGTCTTCGCGAGCAACGTGAGCGGTATTACGCTGACCAATGTGGTGATCGCGGGCACCACGTACAACACGTCGCTGACCGCACCGGCGACCTGATGCCGACGCACATGGACGCGGGCAACCGCGTCCATGTGCGCGGCGATCGGTTCGTCAGCGTGGTTCCTTGTCTGCCGGAGGCTGCCGGCGCTTCGGCGCCGGTTCATCTCCGGACTTCACCGGCTCACGCGTACAGGCGTCCGGGGGCATGACAAAGGGAATGTCGTCGCGGCAACATGCATACACCGGAAACCCGTACGCGTTCGTCCCGACGATGGTCGTGGGTCCGTGCAGCGGGCACACCGCCTTCATGGTGCCTCCCGAAACTCATTGCTCGATGGCTTGTAGCATACCCCTCGCGGGGCATGGCTCAGGCTTTCTTCACATAGGCATTGCACCAGCCTTTGGCGTCGACGATCTTGCCGCCATAGGTCGCGCACGGGCCATTCGGCGCACCCGGCTTGCCCTGAAACAGCTGGCAGTTCGCGCAGGTCTGCCCCGCCTGGAAGCGCGGAAACTTGGTCTTGTCGACTTTGCTCGCGTCGGTTTTGTAGCCGAGCGCCATGGCGGTCGGGTCGCTCTCGGAGAGCACCGGCGCGTCGGCGCGCGATTCGCTGGAAAGCGCCGCCGTGGAAGCCACGGAGGCGGCAAGGATCATGAAGCGACGACGGGAAAGCGGCATGGTGGGGCTCCTGAGCATGGAACGTACCCGGCTCTCGTAGTTGCTGATCAGGCGGCCGATTCGTTCGTGTTTTTTCCGTGTGCTACTTATTTATATCACTTCGCGATCCGTTGTAAAGAACGGAAACATTGCAGCACCTCGCAAGGCGCCTTTAATTATTTCGTTATGCCAGGCAATTTTCACGGCGATCGCAAACGCGGCGCCACAACGGCGCCGCATTGGTTTCACCACGCCGCGCAAACCTTGCCGAAATGCGCCCCGGCTTGCTGATGACGGAACGCATCGGCCAGCTCGTCCAGCCCGAACGTACGGTCGAGCACAGGGCGAATGCCAGCCTGGTCGAGCGCCGCGACGTAGTCTTGCTGCTGCCGCCGGCTGCCCACGATCAAGCCCTGCACGCGCGCCTGCTTCGCCATGAGCACGGAGGTCGGCACGGTGCCTTCGCGTCCGGTCAGCACGCCGATCAGCGCGATGTGGCCGCCCACGCGCACCGCGTCGATCGACTGGGCGAGCGTGCCCGGGCCGCCGACTTCGATCACGCGATCCACGCCCTTGCCGCCCGTCATGTCGCGCACGAGCGCGCCCCACTTTTCGTGTTGCCGGTAGTTGACCACCTCGTCGGCGCCAAGCGCTTTCGCACGCTCCAGCTTCTCGTCCGACGATGACGTGACGATGACCGAAGCGCCCATCATCCGCGCGATCTGCAAAGCCGCGATCGACACGCCGCCGGTGCCGAGCGTCAGCACGGTGTCGCCGGCCTTGAGGCCGCCGTCGGCCACCAGCGCACGCCATGCGGTGAGCCCCGCCGTCGTAATCGTCGCCGCCTCGGCGTAGGTCCAGCCGCGCGGCGCGAGCGTGAAAGCGCTCACGGGCCGCACGGCGTGCAAGGTCGCGAAGCCGTCCACGCCGTCGCCGGGCGTCTGCGCGAAGTTGCCCACGGCCTGCCACGGCAAACCGTCCGCCCATTGCGGGAAGAAGCACGACACCACGTGGTCGCCGCGCTTGAATTGCGTCACGCCCGCGCCGACCGCCGACACCACGCCCGCGCCATCGGACATCAGCACGCGTCCATCCGCCGTGGGGATCGCGCCATTGGCCACGAGCAGGTCGTGAAAATTGAGCGACGTGGCGTGAAGCTCCACGCGGATCTCGCCGGCGCCGGGCGCGCCGGGCTCGGCGATATCGCACAGCTCGATGCGGTCGAGCCCGCCCGGCGCACGCACCACGGCGGCCTTCATCGCCGTGCTCCCTTCGCGTTGCGCGCGGCGGCGATCAGGCCGTCGAGCCAGTCCTGGTGCCCGTTGATCATCGGACTCGGGCGCGTTTTCGCCAGCGTCACAGCCGCTTTGCCCTTCTGCGATTCCTGCGCGAGCACGCGCACGCGGCCGCCGGAAAGGTCTTCGATGAGCCACGCGTGAATCACGTCCAGGCGCGTTTCTGCGTCTCCCTCGGCCCAGCCGTGCCACGCCACACGCGCGGGCTGGCCCGCGGCCGGCGGCTCGTGCCCGGTCACTTTGGCCTGCACCGGAAAGCCGAAGGTCTTGAAGTGAAAACGCAAGCCCGCGCTCAGTTCGGGGCCCAGGCCGTCGTGGAAGCCGACATCCGCGGAATTGCTGTAATAGCTCGGCCACACGGTCGCGTTGTTCAGCAGCGGCCAGACGTCGGCCGTGGAAAGGCCCGCCACGATCACTTCGTTGGAACAGAAGTTGTCGGTCGTGCCGGGCAAGTAGTCTTCGGGCCAGAAAATCTCGTTCATGTTCGTTACCTTTCGATGCTGTCGGTTTAGGTGCGGTCGACACGAGAAATCACGCGGGCTATGCTGAAATAAATCCAATCGCGGATCATTATCTCCGTCATAAACCGTGTTGATATCAGAATGCTCGATCTGAACCTCTTGCGCGCGCTCGACGCCCTGCTCGACGAACGCAACGTCACGCGCGCCGCGCAGCGTCTGTCGCTCACGCAGCCGGCCGTGAGCGCGATGCTGACGCGTCTGCGTGAGAGTTTCGGCGATCCGCTGTTCGTGCGCTCGCAACGTGGCATCGTGCCCACCGAGCGCGCGCTGCAACTGGCTGCGCCGCTCAAGCAGGTGCTCAGCGAGATCGAACGGATGCTGCAGCCGCAGGCCTTCGCGCCGGCCGAGGCCGAGATGACGCTGACCCTCGCTTCGACCGACTACGCGCTGCGCGCAGTCGTTGTGCCGTATCTCGCGCGACTGCGGGAAACGGCGCCTGGCGTGCACGCCGTGATCGTGCCGGTGCAGCACGAGCGCCTGCAGGCGCAACTGGAAAGCGGCGACGTGGATCTGGCCCTGATCACGCCGGAGACCACGCCCGCCGACCGGCATGCGCGCCGCCTGTTCGACGAGCGCTACGTGTGCGTGATGCGCGCGGATCATCCAGCCGCCGCGCGGCGACTCACGCTGGAGCGCTTTTGCGCGCTCGATCACGCGCTGGTGTCGTATGCGGGCGGGAGCCTGAGCGGCGTCACGGACGAGGCGCTGGCGCGCGTGGGGCGCGCACGGCGCGTGACGGTGTCGGTGAACAGCTTTGGCTCGTGAAGGACGCGCAGGGGCTCGCCGTGGTCGAGCCGCCGCTCGCGATACCGGGGTTCACCAAGACGCTCGCGTGGCACGAGCGCACGCATCGCTCGCCAGGGCATCAGTGGGCTCGGGCGTTGTTGTTCGAGACGTGTGAGGGATTGGCGGGCGAGGCGCCGGGGTGACGTGTCACGTCTCACGCATCAGCACTTCGCAGTGAACGGCAACGCGCAAAAAGCCATCAGCAGGACGGGCTGCCGCTGGCCGTGCAGAACGCCGCGGGCGCACCCGCGATGAGAGGAAGCGGCGTGACGGGCCGCGGCGGTGGCGGCGCAGTCCTTACGGCGCCGCACCACGAGGTACGGGTGTGCCCCGCGCTGGGCACGCAGGGCGCAACGGTTGCGCGCATCTCCTCGGCCACTTCCTCGCTCAGTTCGTTGCGCTCGCGCGCTTCGAGCGCGGGCCGCAGCTGGTCGTCCAGCCATGACGCGAACGCGACGACACAGCCCGCCGCGACGGCCAGCAGCATGAGCCGCGCCTTGTGCTCGCGCAGCTTGATGAGCAGGCGCACCGCCGCCGGCCGGCCTGCAATGGGCGCCTCGCGCCCGGCGGCCGCCCGCACTGCCGCTCCTTCGATGATTCTCGTTGCCACTTTCTATTCGTTTTGCTCTTGTGATTGCGCCCGGCGCCCGTATCGAGGCATACGGGTTAACGGCAGGTCGGAGCAATCCGAAAGGGGCCGCACGAAAATATTTGCGCGCCTCAGCGGGCCTCGCGCGAACGCTCGGCAAACGCAAACACGGTTTCGCGGAACCGCTCCGCCGCCGGATTGCGCACGGCGGGCTTCGTCACGAGATGCAGCGGCGCGCGAAACGCCTCGTCCCCAGCCACGCGGCAGTAGCGCACGCTCTCCTGCTGGTAGCGCCGCATGGAAGCCGGCACGAGCGTCACGCCGCCGCCTGCGGCCACGAGATTGATCGCGGTGACCATGCGCGGCACCTCGTCGACCACGCGCAACTGCACGCCCTGGGCTTCGCAGGCGCGCACGCCACGATCGACGCGGCACGCGCGGCAAGCACGGCGCAAAGCGCAGGCGGCGCGGATGATTGAAGTGGGCGGCCGTCGTATCATGGCGGCTCGATTCCCGCCGGCTGCGCGCACTCGCCCGGCCGCCCAACGACCGCCATGAGACGCCTTCCCCCCCTCAACGCCCTGCAGATTTTCGAAACGGTCGCCCGCTACGGCAGCTTTACGCGCGCGGCCGAGCACCTTTGCCTCACACAAGGTGCAGTCAGCCGGCAAATCCTCGCGCTCGAGCAGTATTACGGCCTGCCGCTCTTTCGCCGCTCGTCCAAAGGTCTCACGCTCACCGCCGAGGGCGAGCAATTGCTGCCCGCCGTGCGCGACGGCTTCGGGCGCATCGAGGAAGCCTCTCAGCGCCTCACGCGCCAGCGCACCGAACTTGCGCTCAAGGTCCCGACCTGCGTGATGCGCTGGATGCTGCCGCGCATCATGCGCTTCCAGAACGAGCACCCCGACCTGCAGATCCAGATCACGACCACGTGGGGACACGAAGTCGACTTCCAGGCGGAGCCTTTCGACGCGGCGATCATCTACGGCTCGTCGCCCGGCGCCGACGTGCACGCGGTGCCGCTCTTCGACGAATACCTCACGCCCGTCTGCACGCCGGAAGTGCTCTCGCGCCGAGCGCTCGTCACGCCCGACGACCTCGCCCATCAGACCCTGCTGCACCCGACGCGCGACCACGCCGACTGGCGCTTGTGGCTCGCGCGCGCGGGCGCGAAACAGGTCGATGCCGATCTCGGTCCCACGTTCGAATCGCTCGATCTCGCGGCCACTGCCGCCATGCAGGGCTTTGGCATCGCCATTACCGACCGCACGCTCGTACGCGAGGATGTCGAGACACGGCGCCTCGTCATGCCCTTCGACCTCGCCGTGCCCACGGGCTCGCGCTACTATTTCGTGTATCCCGAGTGCGTGGCCCAGCAGCAGAAGGTGCAGCTGTTCAGCGACTGGATCGGCCAGGACCGCTCGACGCCGTAGCGCGCCATGAGGGCAGCGCATGGCGGCCATGAGAATTAATCGATTGCACGCGGGTCGCTCTTTCGGCGTAATGGGGCGCTTCGCGCAAGGCCCGATCTTCCGGCAACCTCGCATTTGTCACACCATGCGGCCGCACGCCGCCCGAAGGGAGACCGACCATGCAGAGCGCCGCGCAGGCCCGCTCGAAGCTGCCCGATGTAGGCACGACGATTTTCACGGTAATCGGCCAGCTCGCCGCCGAGCATCAGGCGCTGAACCTCTCGCAAGGCGCGCCGAATTTCGACCCGGACGCGAAACTCGTGGATGACGTGGCCGCCGCCATGCGCGCGGGCCACAACCAGTACGCGCCCATGGCGGGCCTCGGCGACCTGCGCGAAGCGCTCGCCGCGAAGTTCGAGACGCTCCATGGCGCGCACTACGACCCGTCGAGCGAAGTGACCGTGCTCGCGAGCGCGAGCGAAGGCCTGTACTCGACGATCAGCGCGCTCGTGCATCCCGGCGACGAAGTGATCTATTTCGAGCCCGCGTTCGACAGCTATGCGCCCATCGTGCGCCTGCAGGGCGCGCAGCCCGTGGCGATCAAGCTCGCGCAGCCGCATTTTCGGGTGGACTGGGACGCGGTGAGCGCGGCCATCACGCCGCGCACGCGCATGATCATCGTGAACACGCCGCACAATCCCACGGCCACGATATTCGGCGAGGACGACATCGCGCGGCTCGCGGCGCTCACGCGCAACACCGACATCGTGATTCTCTCCGACGAAGTGTACGAGCACGTGGTGTTCGACGGCGCGCCGCACCGGAGCATGGCGCGCTATCGCGAGCTTGCCGAGCGCAGCGTGATCGTCTCGTCGTTCGGCAAGTCGTATCACGTCACGGGCTGGCGCGTGGGCTATTGCCTCGCCCCCGCCGCGCTGATGGACGAGATCCGCAAGGTCCATCAGTTCGCGGTCTTTTCCGCCGACACTCCCATGCAGTATGCGTTCGCGCAGGCGCTTGCCGAGCCGCAGAGCTATCTGGGACTCGCGGCCTTCTACCAGCACAAGCGCGACCTGCTCGCGCGCGCGCTGGAAGCCTCGCGATTCGAACTGCTGCCGAGCGAAGGCAGCTTTTTCATGCTCGCACGCTTCCGGTCTTTCTCCGACGAGCGCGACAGCGACTTCGTGCTGCGGCTCATCCGCGACGCACGCGTGGCGACGATTCCGCTCTCGGCGTTCTACACCGATGGCACCGACGAAGGCATTATCCGCCTGAGCTTTGCCAAGGATGACGAAACATTGCTCGAAGGCGCGCGCCGCCTTTGCGCGATCTAGCGCACCCGATTCGAAACACAACGAAACTGCCAGGAACTGGCAGGCAAGGAGATCACCATGAAGCGACTCAACGCGCTCCTCGCGCTGGCATGCGTGTACGGCGTACTCGGCCCGGCACCGGCATTCGCCGATGCGAACCTGCTGCGCTTCGGCGTCGAGGCGCAGTATCCGCCGTTCGAAACCAAAGCGTCGGACGGCACGCTGCAAGGCTTCGATATCGACATCGGCAATGCCGTGTGCGCGAAGGCGGGCATGACCTGCAAATGGGTCGAAACGTCGTTCGACGGCCTGATTCCCGCGCTTCAGGGCCGCAAGTTCGACGCCATCAACTCGGCGATGAACGCTACCGAAAAGCGCCGCGAAGCCATCGACTTCACCACGGTGATCTATCGCGTACCGAGCCGCCTGATCGCGCGCAGCGACAGCGGGCTCGTGGCGACCGCCGCGTCGCTCAAGGGCAAACGTGTCGGCGTGCTGCAGTCGTCGATTCAGGAAACCTATGCCAAGGTGCACTGGGAGCCGGCCGGCGTGACCGTCGTACCCTACCAGGACCAGAACCAGATTTACGCGGACCTCGGCGCGGGCCGTCTCGATGCGACGCTCGTGCTCGCGCCCGCCGGCCAGAAGGGCTTTCTTTCGCTGCCCGACGGCAAGGGTTTCGCGTTCGTGGGCGATGCCGTGCGCGACGACAAGATTCTGGGCAGCGGCGTGGCGTTCGGCATCCGCAAGGGCGATACGGCCTTGCGCGAGCGCCTGAACGCGGCCATCGCGAAGATCGAGTCCGACGGCACGGTCACCTCGCTCGCGCACAAATACTTCGGCGACATCGACGTTTCGCCCAAGTAATACGCCGCGCGCGGGGGCGGGGGCATGGCATGCGCAAACTCAGCGCCGCCCCTCGCGCGAATTGCGGTTCACGTGGGCGTCGTTCTTCGTGCGCTCCTGGTACGCATCGCCGCCCCAGCGGTCCGTGTCCTCCTGTCCGCTTTCCATGTCGCTATGTCCCTGGCGGCCCACCGAGCGCGGCTCATGCGGGTGACGCCGCGCGAGCGGCTCGCTGCTTTCGTGCTGCGGACGCTTGACGTTCGTGCCGTCGTCGTCCGGGGTCTCGCGATGCTTCATGGTTGCCTCCTTGTCAGCGCAACGCGCTGCCTCTCATTCGCGCAGCGGCTCGATGCTGCGGGTCGGGTCGAAGTCGGCCCAATGACCTTGCTGCCAGCGTCCGTCGGCGCACTCGATCTCCATCCCGCCCGCCGCGCCCAGGACCTGCGCCGCCGTGTGCTGCGTGCCCGGGCTCACGTGCACGGCCACCAGCACGCCGGACTCGCGTGCCTTCGGCGTGCCGTCGGGCTCGTGGCCGATGTCGGGCTGGCGCGCCTTGCCGCCGCCCCTCGTCTGCCATAGCGCGCCCGCGAGCGTGCCCACATACGCGCCGACGCCGGCGGCTACCGCCAGCACCACCAGCGAGCGGAACACGACGTACGAGATCAGTACGCCGAGCACCAGGCCGATCACCGCGCCTACCGCCGCCCCAGTGGCCGCGCCGACCGACGTGCCGCGCGCGCCCGGGTCGACGAACTCGTCGCCGCCCAGCGGACACCGTGCGTGCTGGCCGCTCGGGTTCACGAAGAACGAGGCGACATCCTCGCCGACGAAGCCGTTCGAACGCAGCTCGTCCACGGCCACTTCCGCTTCGTGCAGGGTCGTGAAGCGGCTTGCAACGATCATGGACATAGCGCTCTCCTTGCAGGCTTCGATGGGTGGAAGTTCCTGTGCGAGCGCGCACGCGTCTTGCCAGGCGTCTTGCGCTGCACACACGCGATTCGTGCGTTCGCCCGCCGGTTAGCGCATCGGGCGTGCCCAGGCGCGGCTGGAACGCCCGATGCGCGCTGCGCCGCCACGCTGCGCTTCGCGCGCTCGCAACTCGAGCGCTACGCCGCGATGGACACGGCGCGCCGGCGCATGATCCAGCAGCGCATTCGCGAGCGCGTGCGCGAGCGCTTCGCGGCGCGACAGACGCCGCCCGACATCGAGGGCGCCTGCTCGATCGACATCGACGTCGACAATTCGGAGTTCGAAACGCCGGAAGGCTTTCGTTGAGCGACGCGCACGCCTAACCGGCGGCTGCCGCCGGGCGCTCCACGCGCGAGCGCGACGAGGCGTGCAGCCCGAGGTTCGCCACCAGCGCGACCAGGGCCGAGCCGATCACGTACCACGCGGGCGCGGCGGGCGACCCGCTCATGCGCACGAAAGCCGCGCAGAGCAACGGCGCAAACCCGCTGAACACGACCACCGAAACGTTGTAGGCGAGCGCGATGCCGCTAAAGCGCACCTGCACCGGAAAGAGGTCGGCGAGGACCGCGGCCCACGTGCCGCTGGCGAGCGAGAAGACCAGCGCGGCGAGCACGAATAGCACGACCACGTTCACGCTGTGCGTCGCGAGCGCGGTATAGAACGGCCAGGCGAGCGCGGCGAGCAGCACGCACGACCCACGCAGCAAGAATCGGCGCGGCACGAAGTCGCCAGCCCAGGCCGCCGCGAGCAGCCCCACCGAACTCACGAGCAGATACGCGTTCTGGGCGAGTGCCGCCTCGCGCGGCGCGTATTTCAGCGTCTCGATCAGATACGCGGGCATGTGGCCGTAGAGCACGCCGTTGAAGCCCGCCATCACCGCGATCGAAAACGCGCCGCCCACCACCGCGCCGCGATGGTGGCGCAGCGTTTCCCGAAACGGCTGCTTCACCACGGCGCCCTGCATTTGCCGGAATTCGGGCGACTCGTCGAGATTGCGGCGCAGCAGATACGAAACGATCCCGCACAGGCCGCCCACGAGGAACGCAATGCGCCAGCCGTAGCTCGCGGCGTCGGCGGGGGTCAGCGCGGACTGCACGACGAGATTGACGATCGTCGCGAGCATCACGCCCGTATTGATCGCGCAGACGATCATGCCGGCGGCGAGGCCCGCGCGGCGCGGCGCGGCTTCCACCGCGTAGGTGATCGCGCCGGGCATTTCGCCACCCACGCAAAAACCTTGCAGCACGCGCAGGCCGATCAGTGCGACGGGCGCGGCGACGCCCCAGCGCGCGTAATTGGGCAACAGGCCAATGCAGATCGTCGCGAGCGTCACGACGACGATCGACCCAACGAACACGGGGCGTCGCCCGATGCGGTCGCCAAGGCTGCTGAGCACGATGCCGCCGAGCGGCCGGATGATATAGCCGATGGCGAGCACCGAAAACGTGAGCAGCATGCTCACGAGCGAATCGCTCGCCGGAAAGAATTGCGCGGCGATCGAATGCGCGAAGAAGCCGTAGATCACGAAATCATAGAACTCCAGCGAGCCGCCCAGACTCGCAATGAGGATCATCTTCCATTGAGCGCGGGTCAGGCCGGGCGCCGCAGTGTGCGACGCTGGCAGGGTGGGTGTCGTCTCCATATGCTCTCCTTGTTGATGGACTTGGCGGCGCTTGAGGTTGCAGCTATCGGATCTTCGTCCTGCGCCTCTTCTTCAAAAGCATCGGCCCGGGCAGCCGTGCTGGATTGCGAACCGCCCGGGCGCTGGGTCAAGCGGCCTCGCGCCGCTGCAACGCACGCGCAACGCCTGCGCGTTCGAGCAGCGCTTCGAGTTCGCTCGCATCGTGCGCCACGCCGCCGACGTAGCGGTCGGGCCGCAGCAGCACGGCGCGCGCGCCGGTGTCCGCGAGCCAGGCGCGCAGCGGCTGGCGTGTGGCCGGCACGATCGCCACGCGCTCGCGTTGTGCGGCGTTCGTCAGCGCGTCCTGCGCGTGTTGCGCGAGCGTTTCGTCGACGATCAGCGCGAAGCGATAGCCCACGGCGTCATCGAGGCGCGAACCGTCTTCGAACACGGGTTGCGGCCCGATATCGCCGCCCACCGCACCGGCGTGCCAGCCCGGGCCCAGACGCGGCTGGGGCGTGCGAAACTCGCAAATCGCCGCCGTCATCTCGCGGTCGCGCGCGGCAACGGCGTCGCTGTCGGTGGCCTGGATCACGCCGCCAAGCTGCACCGCCGTTTCGATGAACGTGCGCACGTGCGGCTCGCGCTCGCTCTCGTAGGTGTCGAGCAGCGCGTCGGGCAGCGCGCCATTGATCACGTCGGCGAGCTTCCATGCGAGGTTCGAGGCGTCGCGTATGCCCGCGGCCATGCCCTGCCCCATGAACGGCGGCGTCTGGTGCGCGGCATCGCCCGCGATCAGCAGCCTGCCGCGCCGCCAGCCCTGCGCGACCACCGAATGGAATGTGTAGATCGCCGAGCGTTCGAGTTGCGCGTGCTCGGGCGTGATCCATCGTGCGAGCCGCTCCCAGATCCATTCCGGCGTGCCGATGCGGCGCTCGTCATCGCCAGGCATCACCATGATTTCCCAGCGGCGGCGGTTGTGCGGCCCGCGCGTGTACGTGATCGGCCGCGCGGGGTCGCAATACTGGATCGAGTAGTCGCCAAGATCGGCGCGCTCGCCTTCCAGCAGCACGTCCACCACGACCCAGCGCTCGTGCGATTTCAGATCCGCCAGCTCGGTGCCGATGAAGCGGCGCACGGTCGAGCGCGCGCCGTCGCAACCCACCACGTAGCGCGCCGTGGTGTGGGCAAGGCGTCCTTGCGCCGTGTCCTCGAAGCGAATGCGCACGTGGTCGTCGCGTTCGTCGAGCGCGAACACCTCGTGACGCAAGTGCACGTCGGCCCCGCCGCGCGCGAATAGTTGCGCGCGCAACGCCCGTTCGAGATCCGGCTGATGAAACTTGTAGCTCGCGCACCAGCCTTGCGGGCCGATGCCGCCGGGCCGGGTCCAGTCGATCATCAGCTCGCCGCGCGCGTTCACGAACTTCATGCCGGGGCCGACGAAGAGATTGGGCAGCAGCGTTTGCGCGATCCCGGCAGCCTGGAACACGCGCATGCATTCGCCGTCGAAGTGCACGGCGCGCGGCAGCTGGAACACGTCCTTGTCGCGCTCGAATACCACGACTTTCAGGCCGCGCAGCGTGAGCAGATTGGCGAGCGTCGCGCCCGTCGGCCCGCAGCCGATGATCGCGACGTCATACTCGGGATCCGGATTTGATCTGTAATCCGAATTGTTTACGACATCCTTCATCCCATTCACCTGATCCATAGCTAACTGCGTGGATGACTGCGCCGCCCGTAGCGTGCGGGCGTCGTCCTGCGGCTTACGCTTCGTCCGCGACGGGATTCCGGAGCATGCCGATGCGATCCACCTCGACTTCCACCACGTCGCCATGCTTCATGAACAGCGGCGGATTGCGCTTCGCGCCCACGCCGCCAGGCGTGCCGGTCACGATCACGTCGCCGGGGAAAAGCGGCGTGAAGGTGGAGAGATACGCGATCTGCTTCGCGATGCCGTGAATCAGCATCTCGGTGGTCGCGCGCTGCACTTCCTGGCCGTTCAGACGCGTGACGAGCGTCATCAGCGCGTTAGGCTCGATCTCGTCGCTCGTGACCATCCACGGGCCGAACGCGCCCGTGCGGTAGAAGTTCTTGCCCGGTCCCCATTGGCCCGTGTGGCGCTGCCAGTCGCGCACCGAGCCGTCGTTGTAGCAGCTGTAGCCCGCGATATGACGCCATGCGTCGGCCTCGGCAATGCGCCGACCGCCCTCGCCGATGATCACGGCGATCTCGCCTTCGTAGTCGAACTGCGTGGACTCGCGCGGACGCAGCATCGGCTCGCCCGCGCCCACCTGCGAAGCCGGCAGGCGCATGAAGATCACGGGCTGCTCGGTGGTCTCGCGGTTGGTCTCCTTCACGTGCTCAGCGTAGTTCAGGCCCACGCAGAAGATCTGCTGCGGATTCGCAATGACGGGCTCGAGCGTGACTTCGGCGAGCGGATAGTCGCCCTTGCCTTCGCTCGCGGCGCGGTCCGCTTCGGCGAACGCGCCGGCTGCGATCAGCGACTTGAGGTCGGCATAACGGCTGCCCAGGCGCTTCTTGAGGTCGAACACCGCGCCGTCGCGCACGACGCCGAACGACGAACCTTCATGGGTGGAAAAGCTGGCGAGTTTCATGATGCTCCAATGATAAAAAGTAAGTTTTCGCTAAAAGCGAGACGCGTATTTTTTGATATGTTTATCGTATTTTGAGAATACACTACGTAAAACGCGTCGCACAACTTGATTTTTATCAGGGTTTATCACTATCACTGGAGACAGCATGACTCTGCCGAACACCGAACCAGCCACGAAGCGAACCGGCCTCACGCTCAGCCACATGGGCTTTTTCGTGAGCGACATGGCGAAGGTCGAAGACTTCTATACGCGGGTGCTCGAATTCACGGTGACGGACCGCGGCACGCTGCCCTCGCCGCGCGGCACGGTCAACCTCGTCTTTCTGAGCCGCGATCCGCGTGTGCATCACCAGATCGTGCTGGCGAGCGGCAGGCCCGAGCAGTTGGCGTTCAATCCGATCAACCAGATTTCACTGGAGGCGGACAGTCTCGCCACGCTCAAGCACTTTCACCGGCGCTTCGTGGAGGAAGGGATGGAGGAGATCGTTCCGGTCACGCACGGCAATGCGATTTCGTTCTACGCGCGCGACCCGGAGGGCAACCGGCTGGAGATCTTCATCGACACGCCGTGGTACGTGGATCAGCCCATGCGCGTCGCCGTGGACTTCACGCTGCCCGACGACGCGTTGCTGGCCGAGGTCGAACGCCATGCGAGCACGTTGCCGGGCTTCCGGCCACGCGCGGTGTGGGAGAGGGAGATGGCGGTGCGCATGGGCGTAGCGTGACGCCGCGCCGCTTTATGACTCGATCAATGCACGCACGCGCGTGGAAATGCGCGCGGCGGCTTCCTTCACGGCCTCGACCACGCGCTCGAGGTTGAAGAATGCGAGGCGCTGCTCCGGCACGACGAGCGCGAGCGCGGCCACGGCTTCGCCCGATGCGTCGGTGAACAGCGGCGAAGCGACGGCGGACATGCCCGCTTCGAGTTCGCCCTTCGAGAGATAGAAGCCCGCGCGGCGGATCTTGAGCAGGCTCGCGCGGAATTCTTCGAGCGAGCCGCCGAGTCCGCTGGCCGCGATGTCCTCGGGGTACTGCTCGAACAACGCGGCGAGCTTCGCCTTGGGAAACGTCGAAAGGATCGCCTTGGGCGCGGCGCCAAGAAAGAGCGGACGCGGACGGCCGCGTCCATAGCGCAGGTCGAATACGGCGTCGTGCGATTCCCGGTGGGTATCGACGAGTTCATTGCCGTACCAGCGCGACATCACGGCGTCGAAGCCCGATTGCTCCGCCAGTTCGCGCATGACCGGCTGCCCCGCTTTCAACAGCGGATCGGAAATACGCAGATGGTAGTCGAGCGTGATGATGCGCGGGCCGAGCCCGTATTCGCCGCCCACGAAGCGCAGCAGCATGCCCGTATCGACGAGTTCGCGCAGATAGCGGTAAGCGGTCGGCACCGAGCATTGCAGTTCGGCCGCTACCTGTTCGGCGGAAAGAAAAGGCCGCGCCTCGGAAAAGAGTTCGAGGATGGACAGCAGTTTCGCAATGCTCGACAAAGGCCGGTCTCCGGTCGCGCGTGGGGTGGCCAATTATAGCGGCACGCCTCACCACGATCGTGCCCCGCAAACCTGGCGGCACCATGCAAAACCGCCGCATTGCAGGGCACGCTTTACGCGTCCCCTGCAATGCGGCGGTCGGTACGGATTACCGGTGCCACATGTACCTGCGCATCGCCTTGGCGAAATTCGCCTGACATCATTCATTCGCGATGCATGTTTAGCATAGCTTTACTGCATATGCTGGCCACCGTTGATAGGAATATTTGCGCCCGTCACGAAGCCCGCTTCGTCCGAACACAGGAACAGCACGAGCGCCGCGACTTCGCCCGGGTTGCCGAGGCGGCCCATCGGGATCTGCGGCAGGATCTTCGTGTCGAGAATGTCCTGAGGAATGGCGGTCACCATTTTCGTGGCGAGATAGCCCGGCGAAATGGTGTTCACGGTCACGCCCTTGCGGGCCACTTCCAGCGCGAGCGACTTCGTGAAGCCGTGCATGCCGGCCTTCGCCGCGGCGTAGTTGGTCTGGCCGACCGAACCCTTCGAACCGTTCACCGACGAAATGTTGATGATGCGGCCCCACGCGCGCTCGACCATGCTGTCGCACAGCGGCTTCGAGATATTGAAGATCGAGTCGAGATTCGTGCGCAGCACGGCGTCCCAATTGACCTTGTCGAGCTTGCGGAACGTCATGTCGCGCGTGATGCCCGCGTTGTTCACGAGAATATCGACAGGGCCGATCTCGCTCTGGATCTTCTGCGCGCCGCGCTGGCACGAATCGTAGTCGGCCACGTCCATGCCGTACGCGTGGAATTCGCGGTCGGTATCCTTCATGCGCGCCAGCCAGTCCTTCGCGCCAGCGTTGTCGGGCGAGTGCGTCACCACAACGCGATAACCCGCATCATGCAGTTTCACGCTGATGGCCTCTCCAAGGCCGCCCATACCACCTGTCACCAATGCAATACGATTAGTCATCCTATATGTCCGCGAGAGTTGAGCATCACTAAAACCGTGCCGTTACGCGTTATGCGTGCAGGCGCCACATACACTGTTGCCCGGCTTCATCCTTCCACCCAGGACGAAGACAAGGCGAATGCCGCGCGGCTTCTGATCAATTTCTAGTATTGCGCGTGGTTGCTGCTACTGGCGGCTCGCCGCTGCTTCTCGCGCGACGAGCCGCTTGCTACCTGGTTACTACGCTGCTTCCCGCTTCGAAAGCGGGGTCAAGCAGGATCAAGCGCGCTCGAGCGCGAGTGCCACGCCCATGCCGCCGCCGATGCACAGCGAGGCCAGACCGCGCTTGGCATCGCGGCGCTGCATTTCGTGCAGCAGCGTCACGAGAATCCGGCAGCCCGACGCGCCGATCGGGTGTCCGATCGCAATCGCCCCGCCATTCACGTTGATCTTCGACGTGTCCCAGCCCATCTGCTTGTTCACGGCCAGCGCCTGCGCGGCAAATGCCTCGTTGATCTCCATGAGATCGAGGTCGTTCACCGACCAGCCCGCGCGCTCCAGCGCACGCTTCGACGC
>NZ_JAPMAL010000131.1:0-783 GCF_026343935.1 Paraburkholderia sp. CNPSo 3076
GCCGGTCGAACGTGAGCTTGCCGTCGGGCTTCGGATACTCGATCGGCTTGCACTGCGAAGCGGGCTTGAGCATCTCGTGGTCGCGATGCTGGTGATGCAGCGTCCACGGCACATTGCCGCCCAGCAGCTTCTGCTCGATGCCCACCATCAGCGTGCCCAGGTACAGACCCTTGCTCATCCACTGCTTGAAGTTGCGCGCCCTGTACAGCTCCGTGTAAAGCCACGACTGCCTGAACGCTTCCGGGTAAGCCGCGAGTTCATCGCTCTGGCGGCCTGCCTGCACGGCTTCGAATGCCGCATCCGCGGCCAGCATGCCGGTCTTGATCGCCGCGTGGCTGCCCTTGATACGCGAGGCGTTCAAAAAGCCCGCATCGTCGCCCACGAGCGCGCCGCCCGGGAACACGAGCTTGGGCAGCGACATCAGGCCGCCCGCCGTGATCGCGCGCGCCCCGTACGAGACGCGCTTGCCGCCTTCGAGATACTTGCGGATTTCCGGATGCGTCTTGTAGCGCTGGAATTCCTCGAACGGCGAGAGATACGGGTTCTGGTACGCCAGACCCACGACAAAGCCCACCATCACCTGGTTGTGGTCGATGTGGTACAGGAATGAGCCGCCGTAGGTGTCCGATTCGAGCGGCCAGCCCGCGGTGTGGATCACGAGGCCGGGCTGGTGCTTCGAGGGATCGATCTCCCACAGTTCCTTGATGCCGATGCCGTAGACCTGCGGATCCGCATCCTTGCCGAGCTTGAACTTCTCGTTCAGTTGACGGCCCAGGTGCCCGC
>NZ_JAPMAL010000132.1:0-768 GCF_026343935.1 Paraburkholderia sp. CNPSo 3076
TCTTCATAATCTCGTTTCTCTGCTGCTGACGCAGCAACGCAGAAAGAAGCCGGTAGTTAGGTGTTTTTAACGGCGCTTTCGCGATCGATCTTTAAAAATTTACAGCCGATAAGTGTGGGCGCTTGATGCGGTGGCGGCCTGATGTGGTTCTTCGGAGCGATATCGGGAGCAGCAAAAGTATCAAGAGTCTCACACTAAAGTAAGTCAGGTTTTTGAATTTATTCAGATACCTGTCAGCTTTGAGTGAGCGACCGGTCTCGAGAGAGACCGAAAACAGTAACAGGTATTGAACTGAAGAGTTTGATCCTGGCTCAGATTGAACGCTGGCGGCATGCCTTACACATGCAAGTCGAACGGCAGCGCGGGAGCAATCCTGGCGGCGAGTGGCGAACGGGTGAGTAATACATCGGAACATGTCCAGTAGTGGGGGATAGCCCGGCGAAAGCCGGATTAATACCGCATACGATCTTTGGATGAAAGCGGGGGATCGCAAGACCTCGCGCTATTGGGGTGGCCGATGGCGGATTAGCTAGTTGGTGGGGTAAAGGCCCACCAAGGCGACGATCCGTAGCTGGTCTGAGAGGACGACCAGCCACACTGGGACTGAGACACGGCCCAGACTCCTACGGGAGGCAGCAGTGGGGAATTTTGGACAATGGGCGCAAGCCTGATCCAGCAATGCCGCGTGTGTGAAGAAGGCCTTCGGGTTGTAAAGCACTTTTGTCCGGAAAGAAATCCTGATGGCTAATATCCGTCGGGGATGACGGT
>NZ_JAPMAL010000134.1:0-723 GCF_026343935.1 Paraburkholderia sp. CNPSo 3076
CGCAGCACAATGCTCCGAAACTTCGGCTTACCCGCCCACTGAAGCTCGCATTGCTGCCGCGCTCACTGTGCATCCCGCACTCGCTCGCCCTGAACCTCGGAGCGATAGTCACGCCCCGAGTATCGCGAACCACCGAGTCGTTCATTCAATGCCCATAGCCGCCACCGCCCGTGGAGCGGTTTAGCACAAACGTTTTTTTGATTACCGATCTCGGATTGGCCTCGCTTAGCCTGTTCAGGCGTCTGCGGCCGCGATCGCTAACCAAAAAAACCTCTGCATTATGGCCTCGAGGCCATAACCACGAGAACGGGAGTGTCGAATCCTCGCACCGGTATCTGAAGGACGCGGTCGATCAGGCCTTGATGCTGCGTGGCCATCGCGACTTCGCTGATCGTGCCGCCTACGATGAATTCATCCGCGAGCAGGTGATGCGTCGAAACCGGCGCAATGCCGCTGCGTTCCGTATCGAGCGCCAGCAGCTTCAGGATCTGCCGGAGTACCGTACCACCGACTTCGTCGAGGAGGAGGCTCCTGTGACCCGTTGCAGCACGTTCACGGTGCGGGGCATCCTCTACAGTGCGCCGTCGCGCCTGATTGGCCACCGGCTGAAGGTGCGCGTCTACGGCGACCGGCTCGACTGTTACCTGTCCGGCGTGCTGGTGCACAGCACCGCACGGGGCTCCCGTGCGCACGACAACCGTCACGCGCTTGACTACCGCCACT
>NZ_JAPMAL010000135.1:0-692 GCF_026343935.1 Paraburkholderia sp. CNPSo 3076
AAATCGGCGTCTGCGTGCTGGAGAAAGGCTCGGAAATCGGGGCGCATATCCTCTCGGGCGCGGTCATGGATCCGCGTGCCCTGAACGAGCTGATTCCGGACTGGAAGGAGCAAGGCGCACCGCTGAACGTGCCCGTGACCGAGGACAAGTTCCTTTTTCTTTCCGAAACGGGGGCTAAATCTGTGCCGAACTGGGCGCTGCCCGACAACTTCAAGAACCACGGCAACTATGTCATCAGCCTCGCGAACGTCACGCGCTGGCTGGGCCAGCAGGCGGAAGCCCTGGGCGTGGAAATCTTTCCCGGCTTTCCGGCCGCCGAAGTGCTCTACAACGACGATGGCTCGGTCAAGGGCGTCGCCACCGGCAACATGGGTGTCGGCAAGGACGGCGAGCCCACCGGGAACTTCCAGCTCGGCATGGAGCTGCACGCGAAGTACACGCTGTTCTGCGAAGGCTGCCGCGGGCACCTGGGCCGTCAACTGAACGAGAAGTTCAAGCTCGGCAAGGATGCGGATCCGCAGGTCTACGGCATCGGCATCAAGGAACTGTGGGAAATCGATCCCTCGAAGCACCAGCCCGGCCTCGTGATCCACACCGCGGGCTGGCCGCTGGAAAGCGACACCTACGGCGGCTCATTCCTGTACCACATCGACCACAACCAGGTGATGGTGGGCTTTGTCGTGGGTCTGGCG
>NZ_JAPMAL010000136.1:0-686 GCF_026343935.1 Paraburkholderia sp. CNPSo 3076
ATATACAAGCGCATACGCTACTTTACTTACGGTTTGCTGATTAAACGCACTTTGGAGCGTTTGTAAAAACACGCTAAAAACCGTTAGCATAATGAGGGTACCGAGGAGCTTTCCATTCGCTAATACTTCATGAAATAAAAACTTTACAAGACCTCCTAGCCATTCTTTAAGAGAGAACTCTTTTTCTCCTTTTAAAAAATCGACTAAACTTCCCTTCTGACTCTCGGGTAAAAAGCCGCCGTATTGGGTAATAATATCGTCCCAAAACTGTTTGACTTCATCGATACCGAGCTTATCAATTTGTTCATTGACAAGTTCTTGCTGCTTCGGGGGTTCGGAAGCTTGTACATTTTCTGGAAAGAAAAAAAAGAGGAACAAAAGAAGAGCGAGTATATTCACTTTAAACGTCCACCGCTTCATTTCGTCACCTCATATTAAGTAAAATTAATTGGGCAGCATTGAAATAATCGTTTCAATAATGACCGTTAAAATAGGAATTGCCATGGAGAGAATCAGCACTTTTCCACCTAATTCAATTTTAGAAGCAATGGCACCTTGTCCTGCATCTTTCGTAATTTGAGCACCAAATTCGGCGATATAGGCGATACCAATAATTTTCAAAATGGTTTCCACATAAATCATGTTAACGTGGGCATTAATCGACAGCCGCTCGACCATCTTAATAA
>NZ_JAPMAL010000137.1:0-679 GCF_026343935.1 Paraburkholderia sp. CNPSo 3076
ACCGTCATCCCCGACGGATATTAGCCATCAGGATTTCTTTCCGGACAAAAGTGCTTTACAACCCGAAGGCCTTCTTCACACACGCGGCATTGCTGGATCAGGCTTGCGCCCATTGTCCAAAATTCCCCACTGCTGCCTCCCGTAGGAGTCTGGGCCGTGTCTCAGTCCCAGTGTGGCTGGTCGTCCTCTCAGACCAGCTACGGATCGTCGCCTTGGTGGGCCTTTACCCCACCAACTAGCTAATCCGCCATCGGCCACCCCAATAGCGCGAGGTCTTGCGATCCCCCGCTTTCATCCATAGATCGTATGCGGTATTAATCCGGCTTTCGCCGGGCTATCCCCCACTACTGGACATGTTCCGATGTATTACTCACCCGTTCGCCACTCGCCGCCAGGATTGCTCCCGCGCTGCCGTTCGACTTGCATGTGTAAGGCATGCCGCCAGCGTTCAATCTGAGCCAGGATCAAACTCTTCAGTTCAATACCTGTTACTGTTTTCGGTCTCTCTCGAGACCGGTCGCTCACTCAAAGCTGACAGGTTCTGAATAAATTCAAAAACCTGACTTACTTTAGTGTGAGACTCTTGATACTTTTGCTGCTCCCGATATCGCTCCGAAGAACCACATCAGGCCGCCACCGCATCAAGCGCCCACACTTATCGGCTGTAAATTTTTAAAGA
>NZ_JAPMAL010000138.1:0-674 GCF_026343935.1 Paraburkholderia sp. CNPSo 3076
AGGATATTGCCCAGCGCGACGCACAGATCGAGGAGCTGAACCAGCGCATCGAGCAGCTCGAGGAACAGATCCGGCTGCTGCAGGCAGAGCGCTTCGCACCGCAGAGCGAGAAACGCAAGGATCGCGTGTTCGACGAGGCCGAGCAGATCGCCCAGACCGCCCCCTCCAATGAAGACGACGAGGGTGCACAGCCAGCGCTGCCCGACACCGGCCTGCCCCAAAACAGCGAGCCCGAACGGCGCAAGGGCGGCCGCAAGCCTCTGCCGGCCTACCTGAAGCGTGAACCTGTCGAATACGAAACCTGCCCGAAGACCAGAGGGCATGCGTAGACTGTGGCAACCCGATGCATCGCATCGGCGAGGACATCAGCGAGCAACTGCACGTCGAGGTCAAGTGGACGGTCCGGCAGAACGTGCGCTCCAAGTGGGCCTGCCGGCACTGTGAGTGTCACGCCGAACATACACGGATCGTGCTTGCGCCGATGCCGGTGCAGCCGATTCCGGGCAGCCATGCGGACGCGTCGGTGATCGCGACGGTCACGACCGCAAAGTACGTCGACGGCATGCCGTTGTACCGGATGCAGGACGCGCTCGCACGCTGGCAGATTCCGGTGAGTCGCGGCACGCTCGCTCACTGGATCATCCGCCCCAGCGAACTGCACTACCGCGTGCGAC
>NZ_JAPMAL010000139.1:0-670 GCF_026343935.1 Paraburkholderia sp. CNPSo 3076
ACCGGACGCGGGCTCGCGCCGACCTCGCGCGCGCAGGAACTCAAGCCCGTGATCAGCGAAGCGCTCGACCGCTGCCGCCATAGCCTCGCGATCGCCTCGCCCGATGCCACCACGTTTCATGGGCGCGCGGTGTCGATCGGGCTTTCCGACGACTTCGAGGTGGCCATTGGCCGGCGCATCATCGAAACGCTGGAAACCAGCGCCCCGGGCCTGCGCATCATCTTTCGCCAGACGCACAGCCAGATCGTCGCCGATGTGCTCGCGAATCAGGACATGGACCTTGCCGTCGCGGCGGGCGCGCAGCGTCGTCCACGAGGCACGCATAGCTGCCCTCGCCGAGCACCCGGTGGCTCAGGCCGCGCGAAGCGAAGCCGCCCGCCGCGGCGCTTGACGCTCGGCGACTACGTATCGAGAGGGCACATTTTGGTGTCGTCGGGCGGCGTGGTCGGCATCGTCGACGAAGGGCTCGCCGCGCGGGGCCTGAAGCGCAATGTGGTGGCGTCTACGACGCATTTCGCCGCGTTGCCCTTTCTGCTCAAGGGCACGCGCAGCGTCGCCACGATTCCGCGCCACGCGGCCGAGGCGATCGCGCGCGTGGCGGGCCTGAAACTGCTCGCGTGTCCGATCGATCTGCCGCGCTATCCCGTGGAACTCGGGTGGCGCAACAGCT
>NZ_JAPMAL010000140.1:0-666 GCF_026343935.1 Paraburkholderia sp. CNPSo 3076
ACGTCGCGTCACGCTCGATGCGGCGTGCGCTGCGCACGCTTATTCCTGCCTTGGCGGCCGCGACTTCCTGCGGATGGTGTTTGCGCTTGTTCATGTAGAGGCGAACCTGTTGGTCGGTGATGCGGGTTCCAGACATGTGCTGACCGCTTCTTCTTTAAGAATCGATCAGCCATCCTATTTCCCCGCCGACGCGGCGCCGCCGGTGGTTCGTCGCCTCCGGCGGCTACGCCGCCTCCGACTCCTCACCACCGGCCAAAACCAACGTCAACGACCGGCCAAGCTAATTGTCGCCGCCCACAAGACAGAGACGAGCTTTACCGCCTACTGCATGCCGCTTGACGCGCGGCTGACGGCGACACGTGTCGCACTGTGCTCGCGGATATAGCGCATCAGCTTGCGCTCCAGATCCTTTACCGTGGTGAAGATACCTCGCGCAATCACGTCGCGCTGGATGCGCGAGAACCAGTTCTCCACCTGATTTAGCCAGGAGGTATAGGTCGGCGTGTAATGCAACCGCACGTTTCGGTGTTGCCGCAGGAACTCTTGCACGCGCGGGGTCTTGTGGCTGCTGACGTTGTCGCAGATCACATGGATCTCTTGTTTGGGCTGCTGGCTGGCGATAACGTCGGTGAGGAAGGCCACGAACTGCTCGCTGGTATGGCGTGG